>NZ_JBFRYA010000015.1:0-96448 GCF_040892635.1 Zhongshania guokunii
GGGTTTTGATGTCCGCTTAAGTTGTTACCCTTAAGCGAGGAGGCGTATTATATACATCTTAGCCTCGGTAGCAAGTAGTTTTTTAAACTTTCTTACCACCTCAACCGCTTCGTTTTGCTGCTTCCCTCACCTCGGTGAAGTCCGCGTCAGCAGTTGAGGAGGCGCATTATAGAGACGCCAGCTTGGGAGTCAACACTCTTTTGTAATCATTTTGAAATACTTACAAAGACGCACATTAAGCGAACAAATTGACTAAAAATCATACACTTAATCCCTGAATCTGATCATTTAAAGACCAGCATTTGATATTTCTTCTTACCGAGCTTAATTACATAGTACTTCTCAAACAATGCACAACTTGCCGCAAACACCGATTCAGCGGCCATATTGTCAGCCAAACCCACAGACGCACCATTTACCTGCACCGCATTGCGCCCCAAGGCATCTTTAATTTGCTTACCCGCGCCCATTCCGATATCAGCCAAAAGCTGAGTAAGCGGCCGGTCTACGAGCTCACTCCTATCTAATATCGCCGTAGGCAAGCCATCTAACTGCAGCTGCGCAAGATCACTTGCCGATAATTCCGCTAAATCGCCAGAGAATAACGCCTCGGTAATACGCTGCGCGCCAGCCAACTCTTCATCACCATGGATGAGACTCGTCATCTGCTCCGCAAGAATTCGTTGCGCACCAGGGCGCCCCGCCTCTTTGTCTGCCTGCTCAATCGCGTCGATCTCAGCCAGCGACAAAAAAGTAAAGTACCGAAGGAATTTATACACATCAGCGTCAGCCGTACCCAACCAAAACTGGTAAAAAGCATAAGGCGATGTTTTATCCGCATCTAGCCAAACCGTACCCGACTCAGTTTTGCCAAATTTAGCACCATCAGACTTGGTCACCAACGGCATGGTTAATCCATGAACAGCGGCGCCGTGCTGGCGACGAGCAAGATCCACCCCCGCAATTATATTACCCCACTGATCTGAACCACCTAACTGCAATGTGCAACCGTTACGCTTATACAGTTCGGAAAAATCCATACCCTGCAATAAAGAATAGCTAAATTCTGTAAAAGAGATTCCAGAGCCCTCTCTATTAAGTCGCTGCTTAACGGACTCTTTGGCGATCATATTATTAATCGTGAAGTGCTTGCCTACATCGCGCAAAAACTCCAGCGCCGACATAGCACCAAACCAGTCGAGGTTATTAACGACCTCTGCGGAATTTGCTCCGCAATCGAAATCAATAAAGCGCGAAACTTGGCCTTTCAGGCGACCAGCCCAGTTAGCCACGATATCAGGGGTATTTAGCTGACGCTCCTGCGCCTTAAAACTTGGATCACCTATCAAGCCTGTTGCACCACCAACCAAAGCTATTGGTTTATGGCCCGCTTGCTGAAAACGGCGGAGCGCCAACAACGGAACCAAATGGCCGATATGCAAGCTATCTGCAGTGGGGTCAAAGCCGCAGTACAGGGTGCGCATTTCACCGGACAAGTATTCGGATAGCCCGTTTTCACCCGTCATTTGCGCCACGAGCCCTCGAGCCTCTAATTCCGTGAGCAATTCTGCATTTACCGCTGTCATACCGTCGACCTTCATCATCTGAGAAGCGCAAACCGCCACCATACAAGGCGTTTGCTACATTAGGAAACCGATTAAGAAGGCGGCAAGATACAACAACCCAAGCGAAATGCAAACCGGGAAAAGCTGACAGCTTAACGCCTACAAGCTAGAATCTACTTTAACATTCGGTTTATACGGGCTTTAGCGGCTCTGTACATTTGTTATACTGAGTAACAAATCACCAGCAAGGTATGAAGTAGCGAAATTATGCAGAACTGGATCCCCAAAAGGCATGCCGTACGTAGATCCAATAGCGGCAAATTTCCTCGTCGTCACCTAGCACTGGCGGCCTCGACCTTAATTGCCCTAGGATTGGCCCTACTTCTGCTGCCCGGTGAAAATGCCGAGGCAAAACGTACCGCTATTCCACTGAACCTCGAATTAACACCGAGCAGGGTCAGCACAAGCGTCAGCGCACCAGAAGAAGCCCCCATCGAACAAGAAAAACCATGGAAAGAAATTCCCGTCGAAAACGGCGACTCACTATCTGCTATTTTCAGCCGAGCATCTCTAACCCCGCAGGACCTTCACGAGTTAATCACCAGCTCAGCGGAATCCAAAGCACTCAACAAAATTCAGCCTGGCCAAAAACTGTCGTTTAAAATCAGCGACGCAGGACAACTCGATGCAATGAGCTTTCAAATAGACAAGCTGAACAGCCTTGTCTTTGAGCGCGGCGTCACCGGCTTTACCACCACCAAACTGACCGAGACCCCAGAAATTCGCCAGCGTGTTGCCAGTGCAACTATCACGTCATCCCTTTATAAGGCAGCACAGGACGCGGGCGTAAACCAAAGTATTATCATGGAGCTGGCCAATATCTTTGGCGGGGTTTTAGACTTTGTTTACGACGTTCGCAAAAACGACTACTTCATCGTGATTTACGAAGAGCTTTATTTGAATGGCGAGATGCTTGGCAGCGGTCAAATTCTCGCGGCACAGTATTTCAATCAAGGTAAATCATTTGAAGCCTATCGCTACGTAAACACCCACGGAGAAGTTGACTACTTTTCAGAAAGCGGCGAAAGCATGCGCAAAGCTTTTCTGCGCGCACCACTGGACTTCACCCGGATTAGCTCAGGCTTTAACCCCAAACGACTGCACCCAGTTTTTAAAACTGTACGCCCCCACCGAGGCGTCGATTACGCCGCGCCCCGAGGCACGCCAGTGTATGCTGCCGGCGATGGCCGCGTAGCAGATGCTGGCTATTCAAAAGCCAACGGCAACTACGTGTTTATCAAACACGGAGAAGCCTACATGACCAAATATCTGCACTTACACAAGCGTGCGGTATCAAAGGGTGATCGCGTTCGCCAACGGGAAACGATTGGCTGGGTGGGCTCGACCGGCTACGCCACCGGCCCCCACCTACATTATGAATTCTTACTTAATGGTGTGCATCGCAACCCTGCAACCATCGTTAAGCAACTGCCGGCACCAAAGAAAGTCTTGCCTGGCGCAATGCCCGAATTCAAGTCCCAGATTGCTGGCATGCAACTGCAACTGAGGACCTACGCAGCACAGCGCAGCTACACCAACGGCAACGATGCCGGCTAATGAGCACTCACCACTACATCGGCTTAATGTCTGGCACGAGTCTAGACGCCGTAGATGCGGCCCTGATCAGCATAGGCAATGAACAAATTCGTTTAGAGCACGCGCTTTCGACACCCCTGCCGGCAAACCTTAAAGCACAGATTCTAGAACTCTGCGCAGGCACCAGCAACGAAATCGAGCTACTCGGTCAAGTCGATCGAGAGCTGGGCAGCCTGTTCGCCAGCGCCGCCCTTAATCTTTGCCAAGCCGCTGGCGTTAGCCCTACCAACATCACCGCCATTGGCAGCCACGGCCAAACCGTCCGCCACCGGCCACCAGACAAACAGCGCGCTGCGGACGCCGCCTTTAGCCTGCAAATCGGCGACCCCAATACCATTGCTGAACTCACCGGCATCACCACCGTTGCCGACTTCCGCCGCAGAGATATTGCTGCAGGCGGCCAAGGTGCGCCACTGGTACCCGCGTTTCATGCCGCAGCGTTTAGCCAAATAGGCCACGAGCGCGTCATTGTAAATATCGGCGGTATGGCGAACATTAGCTTACTTAAAGCCGATGGCGAAATTTTTGGCTTCGATACCGGCCCCGGCAACGTATTAATGGACAGCTGGATTAACCATTGCCACGGGCAGGCTTTCGATCGCGACGGGGAATGGGCGCAGAGCGGCACTCTGAATCAACAACTATTAGACACCCTGCTCAACGACCCTTACTACGCCGTACTCGGCCCCAAAAGCACCGGCCGCGAGCAATTTAATTTAGCTGGTTTACTAAGTATTTTAGAGAAATTAGACGATATTTCGCCAACAGATGTCCAAGCGACCCTGCTAGAGCTTACCGCTCACAGTATTTGTGCAGCCATTGATCAGTGCAGCCAAGGTCGCGGGGAGGTTTTTATTTGTGGCGGCGGCAGCGCAAATCGCGCACTTTGCTCGCGAATTCAAAGCTTGCTGCCTAACCAAAAGCTAGCGACAACAGACATGCTAGGCATCCACCCCGACTGGGTCGAAGCAGCAGCCTTCGCCTGGCTAGCAAAGCAGAGTATTGCGGGGTTAGCGGGCAATGTGCCTGCCGTCACTGGCGCGAAAGGAGCCCGAATTTTGGGCGCTATTTATCCAAGCTAGCCACCAATACAAACCGATAAGTCAAACCGAAAAAGAAGAACCGCAGCCACAGGTAGTACTGGCGTTAGGATTACTTACAATAAAGCGTGAACCTTCCAGACCTTCCGTGTAATCAACCTGAGCACCGTCGATATACTGATAGCTCAGCGGATCAACGAGCACAAACACCCCATCTTTTTCCACTAAAGTATCGTCTTCTTCGGCCAGCTCATCAAAGGTAAAGCCGTACTGAAAACCAGAACAACCGCCACCCGTCACAAACACACGCAATTTCAGATCTTCATTCGCCTCTTCGGCCACTAAATTTTTTACCTTGGCCACAGCCCGATCCGTTAAGGTCAGCACTGTAGGGGTAAATTGCTCAACTGCAGACATAAGCCCACCTCACAAACTAACGGCACCGCTTGGCACCGTAAATAGGGTGATTATCCAATTCCCGACTAAATCAGTCAAGAATTAACCACGACTGTCTTTACTAGGGCGCCCTTTAGGGCATTAGAGCCAAACCCTGCAAACCCATGGTTTCCGGCAAGCCGAACATCAAGTTCATATTCTGGATTGCCTGCCCTGAAGCACCTTTCACTAGGTTATCAATTGCCGACAGCACCACAACCGTGTTGCGATTCTGCGGCCGATGCAGCGCCAGCCGGCACATATTGCTACCGCGCACGGTCCGCGTCTGAGGAGTACTACCCAGAGGCATTACATCAACAAAGGGCGCATCGGCGTAGCGCTCTTCAAACAAAGACTGCAACTCATCTAAAGATACGGTCGGGTCCAGCAACTCGGTATACATCGTGGCGTGAATGCCGCGAACCTGCGGCAAAAGGTGGGGCGTAAACGTTAAATTGACTGGACCGTTTGCCGCGAGCGCCAACTCCTGCTCAATCTCAGGCAGGTGACGATGCCCCCCAACTCCATACGCCTTAAAACTTTCAGACAACTCAGTGAACAAATTATCAATCTTAGCCTGACGTCCTGCACCACTCACCCCTGAAGCAGCACTAACAATCAAGCGGCTTGGATCAATCAACTTCCGCTCAAGCAAGGGAATCAAGCCCAGCTGAACTGCTGTGGGATAACAGCCCGGGCAGGCAATCAACTTAGCATCGCGAATTTTTGCGATATTGCGCTCAGGCAAACCATAAACTGCCGTTGCCAAAACATCCGGGCAAACATGCTTTTCGTGATACCACTTAGACCACAAGTCGGCATCGGTGATACGAAAATCGGCCGACAAGTCGATAACACGGGTTCCCGCCGCCAGCAGCTCGGGCACCATATTCATTGCCACATTATGGGGTGTAGCAAAAAACACCACATCACAGCTAGCCAGAGCCGCTACATCTGGCGTTGAAAAACGCAGATCCATCGCACCGCGTAAACTTGGAAATAATTCATCCACCGCGACGCCATCTTCCGCCCGCGAAGTAATCATCACCACTTCGGCCTCAGCATGGGTCGCCAATAAACGCAGCAATTCCACACCGGTATAACCCGTACCACCTACAATACCAACCTTTAACACGCCGACTCTCCTTCGCTTATTCAATACTATTCAGCACTTAAAAATCGTGCTTTAAAATTAGTAATTTAAATTAATGAGCAGAGCCATTACGCTCAGCCTCTTCCAACTTCGCCGCCGGCGCTGACTCCTCTTTATCACGAAGAAGATGCTCCCAGCCACGCAGTAAATCCTTCGCCAGTACATGATAGACCGGTTCCGGCATAATTAATTTCGACACCGCCGTTGCGGTGAGCGCACTTACCATCAAGGCCGGCAGTATATCGTGGTTATTACCGGTTAACTCCAGCACGATAACAAAAGCGGTAATCGGTCGTTGGACAACGCCAGCAAAGTAACTCGCCATCCCCACCAAGATCAAGGACACCGTAGGTACCTGCGGAAACAATGGGCTCATGGCCGAACCCAGCTCGGCCCCCGCAGCCAAGCTCGGGGAGAAAATACCACCAGGTATGCCACTAAAATACGTCAACAAAGTGGCCAACATCTTACCAACCGCCGTCAGCCAATTCGCTTCATCCTCGCCCGCCAGCAACATTCGAGCCTCAGCATAACCGCTACCCATCGTTAAACCATCCGACAAGATCGCCATTACCGCCAACAATAAACCCACAACCAAAGCCACCCGCAGCGGCCAGCGCTGCACCAGCGGCGCTACCGCGCGATTACCTTGAACCAAAAAAACGCTAAACAAGCCCCCCAATAAACCACAGGCCGCACTTACGCCAATAATATAGGGGTAATAAGCAAAGGGCATGGCGCTGACTTCAGGCACGCCAAAGTAGCTGTAATGACCGGCAAAGGCCAACACCACCACCCCCGACAGAATAATCGCCATGATAAAGGTACCTGTGGTGCGCGCCTCCATCGACTGTTGCAGTTCTTCAATGGCAAAAACAATACCCGCCAAAGGCGCATTAAAGGCCGCAGACACCCCTGCCGCACCACCCGCAACAATTAAACTGCTTTCAACTTGGCGCTGTTTGAGTTTTGCCCAGCAGCCAAACTTATACATGATTGCCGCGCCAACGTGCACGCTCGGACCCTCACGCCCCACCGTTGCGCCCACCAGCAAGCCTGCACAGGTGAGCAAGACCTTTAAAGTTGCCACTCGCAAAGACAAAAACGGCCCCCGCAACCAGTGGTAACTCTGCTTATGGGCAAGCAAGACTTGGGGAATACCACTCCCCCGCGACGCCTTACCACCATTATTCATAACCCACACAATAGCGGCCAAACCCAAGGGGGTTATCAACAAAAATAAATAGGGGTCGTAGGCAAAAATGGCTTCCGTTAGACCGTAGCTCTCTTCAGACAACCACGCAAAGCCCTGAATCACTAAACCCACCGTTAAGGCGCCCACCCAAAAAACCCCTCGGGTTTTCCAGTCTTCAAGGGTGCCGAACTGACGGCGAGTGTGGCGGTTACCCAAAACCCACCACAGACGAAGCCTGCGAGCAGTTCGGGCACGTTTACTATTGGCGGTCATTATATAAGCGGCCTGTACAGGCAGTTGAGCGAAAACAAATGCCCAGAATGAAAATCAGCACGAAAAAAACCTGCGGCGGGCCGCATTTGGCTATGGGATATTGTATGCTAAATCCCCTATCACACCCAGCACCGACACAGTAATTTTAGCGTCCCAATAGGATAACGCCCCATGCTCTGGCTTAAAGCCTTCCACATTATTACGGTGATCTGCTGGTTTGCCGGCATTTTTTACCTGCCCAGATTATTTGTTTACCACGCCATGAGTGAAGACCAAGCGACTCGCGACCAGTTCAAAATCATGGAGCGTAAGCTCTATCGCTTTGTCACTCCATTTGCCATTTTAACCGTGGTCTTTGGCGCACTTATGATTTATCAGCAGCCCAACTATTATCTCCAAGCCGGCTGGCTACAGTTAAAACTGGTGTTTGTTGTCGGGCTGATCGCCTACCACCTGTATTGCGGTCACCTTGTTAAAGTTTTTGCCAGCGACCAAAATCAGCGCCGACATGTTTTTTATCGATGGTTTAACGAAGCACCGGTATTCGCCTTGTTTGCCATTGTGCTACTCGCCGTGCTGAAACCCTTTTAAGCCAGCGCTCGGCGCGGGATAATAACCCGCCGATATCGCCGAATTTCATTTATTCATTACAAGAAGCCTTTTTATGAGCAGCTCAGAACAGTTATTTGAAGTCGCCCGCCAATTTATCCCCGGCGGTGTTAACAGCCCAGTTCGCGCCTTTAAAGCCGTCGGTGGTATCCCGCGCTTTATCGATCACGCCAAAGGCCCTTACCTCTTTGACGTCGACGGCAAAAAATACATCGATTACGTACTGTCATGGGGGCCGATGCTGCTCGGCCACGCCCACCCCGAAATCATTGCTCGGGTGACGGAGCAACTACAAAAGGGTCTTAGTTTTGGCGCCCCCACCGAAATCGAAACCCAACTCGCCGCCAAACTCTGCGGCATCATGCCCGACATGGACATGGTGCGCATGGTGAACTCCGGCACCGAAGCGACCATGAGCGCCATTCGCTTAGCCCGGGGCTACACCGGCCGCGACAAAATCATTAAATTTGAAGGCTGCTATCACGGCCACTCAGATTCCCTGCTCATTAAAGCAGGCTCTGGCGCGCTTACCATGGGCGTACCCAGCTCACCCGGCGTGCCCGCCTCGCTCGCCGAGCACACCATCACCCTCACCTACAACGACATTGAGGGCGTACAAGCGGCCTTCAAAGAGTTTGGCGAGCAAATTGCCTGCGTCATCGTGGAACCGGTTGCCGGCAACATGAACTGTGTGCCGCCGATTCCCGGCTTTTTAGAATGCCTGCGCGAATGCTGCGACCACAGTGGCAGCGTATTCATTATTGACGAAGTAATGACCGGCTTCCGCCTTGGTCTGCAAGGCGCTCAAGGCTATTACGGCGTCACCGCCGACATCACTTGCCTAGGTAAGGTCATTGGCGGCGGTATGCCTGTAGCAGCCTTTGGCGGCAAACGCGAGATCATGAGTCATATCGCACCCAGCGGGCCGGTGTATCAGGCGGGAACCTTATCTGGCAACCCTATCGCCATGGCCGCAGGCCTGTGTATGTTAGAACACATCGAACAAGCCGGTTTCTACGAGCCACTGTTCAAGCAAACTGACAAATTAGTTGCTGGCCTTCGCGAGCGCGCGGCAGCGGCAGGCATTCCCATGACCAGTAATCACGTCGGCACCATGTTCGGCGTGTTTTTTACCGATGCCGAGCACGTCACCAATTATCAGCAAGTCATGGCCTGCAACATCGAGCGCTTTAACCGCTTTTTCCACGGCATGCTAGAAGGCGGCGTCTACCTTGCCCCTGCATCCTACGAGGCGGGATTTTTATCAGCCGCCCACACCGACGCCGACATTGCCGAAACACTGGCAGTGGCCGAAACAGTATTTGCAAACCTAGGCTGAGAACTACTATGAGCAAGTCACTACACCGCGGCGCATTTCCAGCCACTCGGCTGCGTCGCCTACGCGCTAATGATTTTTCACGCCGTCTAATGCGCGAAAATCAACTTAGCGTTAACGACCTTATTTACCCCATGTTTGTTTGTGAAGGCCGCAATGAGCGCCAAACGGTTGGCTCCATGCCTGGCATTGAGCGCTTAAGCATCGACCTGATCACCGCCGAGGCCAAGCAGCTTGCCGCCCTCGGCATTCCGGCCATCGCTTTATTTCCCGTGGTCGGCGCCGACAAAAAATCGCTCTTCGCGGAAGAAGCTTACAACCCTAATGGCCTTGCCCAGCAAACGATAATGGCCATAAAAGACGCGGCCCCCGAGCTCGGTATTATCACCGACGTCGCCCTCGACCCCTACACGACCCACGGCCAAGACGGCATTATTGATGCTAGCGGCTACGTACTTAACGACCGCACCGTCGAAACCCTTTGCAAACAAGCCGAGGCGCAAGCCAAAGCCGGCGCAGATATTGTCGCACCATCAGATATGATGGATGGCCGCATTGGCGCCATTCGCCACACGTTAGAGAGTAACGGTCATATTAATACCTGCATACTCAGCTACGCGGCCAAATATGCCTCAGCCTATTACGGGCCATTTCGCGACGCGGTCGGTTCTGCAGGCAACCTCGGTAGCGGCAATAAATACACCTACCAAATGGATCCGGCCAATAGCGACGAAGCGCTGCACGAATGCGCACTGGATTTAGCCGAAGGCGCCGACATGATTATGGTCAAACCCGGCATGCCCTATTTGGACATTGTGCGCCGAGTCAAAGAGGAGCTAGCCGTTCCCACCTACGCCTATCAAGTGAGCGGTGAATACGCCATGCACTGCGCCGCCTTTCAAAATGGCTGGCTAGACAAAAATACGGTGATGGCCGAATCCTTACTGGCATTTAAGCGCGCTGGTGCCGATGGAATCCTCACGTATTTCGCCAAGGACATGGCATTATTACTGAACAACTAGTATTTACCCTGTCACAGACAGGGACTATCGTTGAGTCAGCGCCAAATAATTAAAGCATTAAACAAAAATCCAAGGGGGATAAACCATGCAAAAAAGACTTATCGCACTGGCAATACTTGCCGCTAGCGTATCAGTGAGCAGCCAAGCCGACATCATTGGCGCTACGGCTGGCGCCTATATGTGGAAACAGAGCTGGGAAGGTGATGTTAAAGCCGGCTCACAAAGCATCGACATGAATGACGACCTTGGTTACGACGACGAAACCGGCAAAAGTTTTTACGTTGCCCTAGAGCACCCAGTACCCGTGTTACCCAATATTCGTTTACAGCACACCAGCCTCGACATTTCAGAAACGAGCCAATTATCACGCACCTTTACATTTGACGGCGACACTTACACCAACGCCGACTCTGTAAACTCTACGACCGACCTGAGCCATACAGACGGCACCTTGTACTATGAAATTTTAGATAACTGGGTGAACTTAGACGTCGGCTTAACCGTGCGCATGTTCGACGGCGAAGTTCGCTTAGCTGCCACAGGCCGCGACAGCTCTATCGATATTGACGCACCAATTCCGATGGCCTATGTAAACGCCCGCTTTGAATTGCCACTCACCGGTCTTTACGCCTCTGGTCTTGGTAATGTAATTGCCTATGGCGACAATAAAGTTACCGACATGACCCTTGCCCTAGGGTATGAGCTTGGCGTGCTTGGCCTAGAAATCGGTTATCGCAATTTTGACGTTCAGCTCGAAGACGACAACGAAGAAACCAACGTCACCGTTGACGGCTACTTTATCGGCCTCGTTCTCGACATCTAAATATCGGCTAAGCAAGCTGCCAAAAAGGGTGTAGCACTGGCTACGCCCTTTTTTATTGCGGCCATTAAAATAGCGTTCTAAGCAGTATATGATGACCCGCTAACGAACCTGACCAACACCATCGAGCATAATGAGGAAAACCATTGAAAATTGCGCTCATCCTTATCAGCCTGTTCTTTAGTGCAACCACCCTCGCCTGCGAGTGCCTTTGGCAGGGACCGTTTAAAACAGTTTATACCGAAGCCGACCTCGTTGTTTACGGAGAGGTGGGGCGCAGCCAAGGCAATGGTTTTGATTTAAGTATTAAGGAAATCATTCAGGGCAGCGAATACCGTGAGCAAATTCGAATTTGGGGAAAGAAAGACAATTTATGTCGACCAGAAGCCAAGGAGTTTCCCTCAGGCAGCCAATGGATAATGGCCCTGCACCGCATAGACAATCCACCGGCAGATGCCTTCAATCCCTTTAAAGCCAATATCAGCTTTGGCCGCCAAGACGATTTCAGTTTATCTAGCTGCGGGGTTTACTGGCTGCCCGTAAAAGAAGAGCGGGTGTCTGGCAATATTCTTGATGGCTCACGCTGGCAATATATCGACCCGAAGAAAACCCCTGTTATCATGGCGGTGTTTAAAGCTTGGTTGCAAAAATTACTCCCCGACGAAGCTCTTGCGGAAGCCGCTAGACCGCAAAGCCAAGCGCGAAAACTGCTCAACGAGACCAAAATGTTTCTGTGGGAAGATCAGCGCAACTTGCTACCCGAGCCGGAGCAAAGCAGTGACGAGGAGTTTGGTCCGATACGCCCCAATTTGCGACCGGGCTTAGAGGCCACGCGAGCTGAAGATGAATCGGCGAAGCCAGCCGAGAAATCGGAATCCAACTCAAATCAGACCCAGTAACTCGTCGAGCATTCGTAGCGACATACCCCAGATACGACGCTTCTCATAGAAATAGCAGGGCAAGTTCATTTGCAACTTGCCACGCCCCCACGTCATCGTCTCGCGATTACCGCGATCCATTAAAAACCGCAGCGGCACCCACACCGCTTCTGCCACTTCGTGATTGGCCTCGATGCTCACCGCGGTATGCAGGCGAAAAACATAGGGCGTTACTACCATCGGTTGCCGGCCGGAATGGGGCCGACTCACAATATCGGACAGCCGGCCAATACAGTGGCCAGCTTTGTCTAAAAAAATGCCGGTTTCTTCTTCCGTTTCACGGATTGCTGTGCGCAAACCCGTCACATCTTGGCGATCCATTCGTCCACCAGGAAAAGCCATATGCCCAGACCATGGATCACCCTCGCGGTCGGCGCGCTTAATCATAAGAACTTCGATATGATCATCTAGCTCACGCAAAATCAGCGCTACGGCCGAACGCTTTACCCAACGCCGCCACCAGCGCTGACGCGGTTTAAAGCCATCTAGTCGCGTGATGATTTGTTGCAGAGCAAGCGCTTCTTCGCTTGTTTTTTTCAATGCTTACTCCTTCCCGCACTGCCTAAGTTTACTGGCCCCGATAATCAGCCTTGCAGCTCAGCCGTGCTAATATTAGTGAACATGCATAATACCCCATACCCACCGTGCTTCGCATAGTTGCAATATATGACCACCACCAGCAAACCCGACATCCGCAATCGCGGCGATATAGAAACCCTGCTCAGGCATTTCTACGAGCAAGTGCTCAGCGACGACATTATTGGTTTTTATTTCACCGACGTAATGGTCTTCTCACTCGAAGATCACCTGCCGAAGGTCACCGATTTCTGGGTGCAGCAATTGCTGTCTGAACGGGTTTATCAAGGCGAATTATTTAAGCGCCACCAAGAACTCCATCACCGTGCCGCACTGAGCCCACACCACTTTCACCGCTGGCTGTATTTACTCAACAACAGTATCGACCGCTTATTCTACGGCCCGCGCTGCGAGGCAATGAAACAGCGCGCCCAAGCAATTGCGCAATCCATGGCAAGTGCCCTCGCTGCACGCGCCGATGACAGTAGCGGCGAGCTTGGTGTGCAAATTTACAGCAATCCTCAGCCGTAAAGCTTGCGCAGCCGCGCCACACCCTCGGCTAAACGGTCCATACCGGTGGTGTAGGCAAAGCGCACATGCTCATCGGCTCGGTAGCGACCAAAGTCTTCACCAGGGGTAATGGCAATGCCGTGGTCTTCCAGCAATGAGCGGCAAAATTCTGGACTACTCATGTTAAAACGCTTAATACCGGCGTAAAGATAAAGCGCGCCGGCTGGACAGTGGGGAATTTCAAAACCCAAACTCCGCAGTTCCGGCAACAAATAATCGCGGCGCTGGGCAAATTCATCGCGGCGAGCGTTTAGGATAATGCGGGTCTCTGGCGCAAAGGCAGCCAGCGCCGCGTGTTGCGCCATCGTCGACATAGAGATAAACAGATTCTGAGCCAATTTTTCTAATTCCGGCACCGCCTCTTCTGGCGCCACCAACCAGCCTAGACGCCAGCCGGTCATCCCAAAGTATTTAGAAAAACTATTAATCACAAAAGCCTGATCGGTAATCGACAAAATACTCGGCGCATCTACCCCGTAATTCAGGCCGTGATAAATCTCGTCCACAATCAAGTGACCGTGTTTGCGCTCACAGAGGCTGTGTAAATCGCGCAATTGCGGCGCGGTGAGAATTTCGCCGCTGGGATTCGCCGGTGAGGCCACCATAACCCCCTTGGTATTGGCCTGCCAGTGCTGTTCAGCTTTTTCTGCACTGAGCTGAAAGCGGTCCTCTGGCCCCACCGGCACTAGCTGCCCCTCACCTTCGACCAAACGCAGAAAATGGCGATTGCAGGGATAACCGGGGTCGGTCATCAACATGCCGTCACCGGGATTAATTAATAAACCCGCCACCAACAACAGCGCACCCGAGGCGCCTGGAGTTATCATGATTCGGTTCGGCGATATATTTAGCCCATAATCCTGACGGTAATAATTGGAGATTGCCTCGCGCAACGCGGGGATACCCGCGGCGGGGGTATAGCTAGTTTCACCGCGGTCTAACGAGGCCTTTGCCGCGCGAATAATCGGCTCGGCACTGCTAAAATCCGGCTCACCAGCCTCCATATGAATAATATCTCGGCCCTCCGCCGCAAGCGCTTTGGCGCGAGTGAGCACTTCCACTACACGAAACGGCTCTATATCGGCTAAACGACGCGCAAAGGATTTACTCACCTATACTATTCCTATGATCCAAAAACAGGAGTGTAACTTTATCCGCGGGGCCTTAACATCATCACATCAACCCGCTGAATATCCGCAACAGGGCTTTAAGCGTAATTTCGTGTGGCGCAACAGCCTCATATCTGGTAGTTTTGCCGATTTGGCGGCACAGCGTCGCCGCGCATGCCCGCGGTTTGCGGTTAACGGCTTGTAAAAAAGAGGGCCAACCATGCCTGCACAACAGAGCACACCTGAAAACTTGAAAACCTTCGTCCCGTATGTAGAAAAAAAGGGCGAAGAATATATGAACGACAAACAGAAGGAACACTTCCGCCAAATTCTGCTTAACTGGAAGGCAGAGCTAATGGAAGAAGTAGACCGCACTGTGAGTCACATGAAAGATGAAGCGGCCAATTTCCCTGATCCAGCCGACCGCGCCACACAGGAAGAAGAGTTCAGTCTTGAGCTTCGCACCCGTGATCGCGAGCGTAAATTGATTAAGAAAATTGATTCAACCATCAATCTGATCGATGAAGACGACTACGGCTACTGCAATACCTGCGGCGTCGACATTGGCATTAAGCGCTTAGAAGCGCGCCCCACAGCAACGCTGTGCATAGACTGCAAAACCCTAGACGAGATCAAAGAACGTCAAGAACGCGGCTAAAATCTTGCTGGGCGGCACGCCGCCCACAAATACCCCCAATGTCACTCCCTAGCACCCCTTATATCGGCCGATTTGCCCCCTCGCCCAGTGGTCCTCTACATATTGGCTCCCTTGTTACTGCTTTGGCCAGCTATTTAGACGCCCGCGCCAACCGCGGCCAATGGCTGTTGCGCATGGAAGATATAGACCCGCCTCGGGAGCAGGCCGGCGCGACGCAAATCATCCTTAACAGCCTAATAAACCACGGCCTACTGTGGGATGGTGACGTGTTTTGGCAAAGCCAACGCAGCGCCGCCTACGACCAGCAACTTGACCAATTATTAACTAATGATCTCGCCTATTGGTGCGACTGCTCCCGCCGACAACTCGGCCCCGCTAAGGGGCTCCACACTGGCTCGTGCCGCCACCCAGGAGAACCTGAGCAATCCGCTATCCGCCTGCGTATTGGCGACCGGCCGGTGGAGTTTAACGACCGCCTGCAGGGCAAGCAAATTCGCCACGGCGCGGATATTGGCGACCCCATACTCAAACGCAAAGACGGCCTATATGCCTATCAACTCGCGGTGGTAGTTGATGACGCGGCTCAGGGTATTACCGATATTGTGCGTGGCGTCGACCTGCTTGACGCCAGCGCCTGGCAAATTCACCTGCAAAATGCGATCGGTCTTCCCCCCGTACGCTATGGCCATATTCCCGTGATTGTCGGCGAGGACGGCCACAAACTCAGCAAACAGAGCTTTGCACCCGCACTGGATGACAGCAGCGCCTATAACAATCTCTGTTTGGCGCTGCGTTATTTACAGCAAACCCCAGCCCCGGATCACATCGACACCATTCCCGCACTACTGAACTGGGCCACCGAACACTGGCGCCTCCAGAACATACCCACCGGCAGGCAAATTTGCCCACGTTAATCTACCCACTGCGCGAGCCAACCTTGCAATTCAATATCACTTTTCGACACATTCTTTGCAGTTTTGCCGCGCGTCCAGTAACATCAAGCCGACAGTGAACGCGTTTCGGTCGCCATGCAAATTCATTCCCCCCTGCTCCTATTAGTTACCTTTGCCTTTGTCTACGCACCCAGCTTGGGGCGCTGGCTCGATACGGGTAGCAACCTCTGGTATCGCCACCATTTGGTGTGGCTGGCCATTATTCTTTTTGTGTTTTTTAGCCTTCGCCAGCAACGCCGCAATGACCTTTGACATCAATACCCTATTATTTATCGGTATCAGCTACCTGCTGTTACTGTTTGCCATCGCCTATGCAGCCGAGCGCCAATTACTCCCTGCCAAGCTAGTTAACCATCCAGCCACCTATGTTTTATCGCTGGGCATATACGCCAGCGGCTTTGCTGTTTACGGTGCAGTCGGCTTTGCCCAGCACTACGGCTACAGCTTTTTGAATTACTATGTGGGCCTGTCCGCTGCGATGGTTTTACTCCCCATATTACTGGCACCACTGCACCGAATCTGTAAAAGCTATCGCCTGAATTCGCTTGCCGACTTGCTTAGCTTTCGATTTCGCAGCTCGTGGGTGGGTTCGCTTGTTACCGTATTTACCGCCGTCGCGGCATGGCCGCTACTGGCCATTCAAATTCAGACCGTATCGGAATCTACCCTTATTTTAAGTCTCGGCCGCTCGCTAGAAAGCGGTGGCGGTGATTACCGAAATCTTACGGGCTTTTTGTTTTGCGTCATTATCACGGTCTTTACTATTTTATTTGGTTCACGCAATCTCGCCTCAAAAGATAGCCATCGCGGCCTTGTTACGGCGCTGGCTTTTGAATCATTGGTGAAAGTGTTTGCCGTGCTGCTGGTCGGCATAATCAGCACCTACGCGGTATTTGGCAGTTTTGATGGCTTACAAGCTTGGCTAGACAGCAAACCTGAGGCCCTAGCGCTGCTTAACAAGCCCCAAGACGGGGATGTTAACCGCTTAATGCTAATCATGTTTTTTGCCGCCGCAGTGTGTATGCCGCACATATTTCACATGCTTTTTGCAGAAAACCCCAGCAGTAAAAACCTAGCAACCGCAAGCTGGGGGCTACCCTTATTTCTGCTGGTAATGAGCCTCCCTATTCTACCGATTCTGTGGGCGGGGAGCGCTAGCGAACTCAGTCTTCCCGCCGACTACTACGCGCTAGGTTTATCCTTGGAAATTGGCAAGCCATGGCTAAGCGTATTAATTTACCTAGGCGGCCTGTCTGCGGCCAGCGGCGCGATCATAATCACCACCCTCGCCCTAGCATCCATGAGCCTAAACCATATCGTTCTGCCAATGCTGCGCCCCAAAGGTCGCAATATCGATATTTATCGCTGGCTACTAATGACCCGCCAGCTATTAATATGCGTGATCATTCTGATTGGCTTTGTCTTTTATGAGTTGATCGGTGAATCCCAAAGCCTGACCAATTTAACCATGACCTCGGCCAGTGGCTGCATCCAGTTTTTACCTGGAGTACTGGCCGTTTTATATTGGCCTAGAGCCAATCGCAACGGTTTTATTAGCGGCCTCTGCGCCGGTTTTACGGTGTGGACAATTGGCCTCGTCGTGCCAATGTTTACGGGAATCCAGCCCAGCTTTCTAAAAGAGATGTATATCTACCCGGTAACGGACGATCAATTTTGGGTCGTGGTAACCAGCCTCTCGCTAGCACTAAACGGCTTGGTATTTATTGTTGTATCCCTACTCAGCGATGTATCTCCCGAAGAGCGTCGCGCAGCTGAAGCCTGCACCCTAGACGACCTGAATAGGCCCACCAGACAAACTCTAAATTTACATTACGCCAGCGAAATTCGATTGCGCCTGCAGGAAGTTTTAGGTGACAGCGCCGCCGCTCAGGAATTTAAACGCGCCCTCGATGAGCTAAAGCTCAACGAGCTAGAAACGCGACCATACGCCCTGCGCCGGATCAGAGATCGCATTGAAATCAACCTCTCATCACTAATAGGGCCGTCCAGCGCCCGCCGAGTAATCGACCGCGCCCTACCCTATACCGACAATCTTATTGGCAGCAGTGAAGACATCACCTACATAGAAGAACGCCTAGAGCGCTACCAAGCCAATCTTACCGGCTTAGCGGCTGACTTAGACAGCCTCCGCCGCTACCACCGCCAAACCCTAGAAGACCTCCCTATTGGCGTCTGCGCGCTAGGCCGCGACCAAGAGATACTGCTGTGGAATACCACCATGGCAGACATCACCAAAATAAAAGCCAATACCGTTACCGGCTCGCGACTAACTGGACTGCCCGAACCCTGGTCTAACTGCCTACTTAGCTTTTTGGCTAGCAGCGACTTACACCGTAGTAAATTCAGCGTTGAAACCAATAAGGGCCTGCGCTGGCTAAACCTGCATCGCACCGAATCGCAAATGCTCGGCCGCGATGAATTGATCGTGGTGGTGGAAGACATCACCGACACCCAACTATTAGAGCACGAGCTAACCCACCAAGAGCGCCTAGCGTCAATTGGCCGCTTAGCCGCTGGCGTCGCCCACGAGATTGGCAACCCGGTTACCGGCATTGCCTGCCTTGCCCAGAATTTGCGCTTTGAGAGCAACAACCCCGACACCCTAGAAGCCGCCTCGCAAATTGTAAAACAAACCCAACGCATCAGTAGTATTGTGCATAGCCTAGTCAACTTTGCCCACACCGGCCGCGAAGATCCCACCCAAGCCTTTGAAGCTGTCACTGTGCGTGACTGCGTAATGGAGGCCGTACAATTACTCAGCTTAGATCAGCAAGCCCGCCATATTCACTACAACAATAATTGCCCCAGCGACATTGTCGTAGCCGGTGACAATCAACGTTTGATGCAGGTATTTATTAATCTGCTATCCAATGCCCGCGACGCCAGTCCCGAAGACAGCATGATCACCATTGATGCCCAACGCGACAATGGCAGCGCCCATATTATGGTTACCGATCAAGGCACCGGTATCGACGAAAAGCTGCACGACCAAATCTTTGAGCCTTTCTTTACGACCAAAGAGCCGGGCAAAGGCACCGGCCTCGGCTTGGCACTGGTCTACAGCATTATTGGCGACCTCGGCGGCGACATCAGCATTGAGAGCCCAGTCCCCGAATTTGGTAGCAATGGCACCCGAATCCATATTCACCTCAAACTAATCAGCGATGAGGCGCCTTAGATCGTCCACCCAGCCCACCCTAGAAATAATCGGCTGATCGCGTTATGTTGTCCGGCTAAGCAAGCCGACGCGCTGGCCGTATGCAAGCAACGGAGAGAATTATGCCCAAGATCCTTTTAGTCGAAGACGAAGACGTCATCCGCGTGGCACTGCGTCGCCTATTAGAGCGCCATGACTATCAGGTAGACGAGGCCGATTCAGTTCAAAAAGCACTGAGCACCTACAACGTTAACGACTACGCTCTGATTATTAGCGACCTTAGACTCCCCGGCGCACCAGGCACTGACCTCATCAGCAAAACCGACGCTCCAGTGCTGATCATGACCAGTTACGCCAGCCTCAAATCAGCTGTCGACTCCATGAAAAAAGGTGCCATTGACTACATAGCCAAGCCCTTCGACCACGACGAGATGCTCGAAACCGTAGAGCGCATCATTCAAAACACAGCTAGTGAAAAACCCCCAGCCGGAAGTAGCCCAGAACCCAGCAGCAGCCAACGCAAGCAAATTGCCGATGCTAACGGTATGATTGGCAGCTGCAAAGCCATGCAACAGCTCTACGACCATATTCGGCGCGCCGCGCCCACCGACGCCACAGTCCTAGTCCATGGTGAAACCGGCACCGGTAAGGAGCTAGTGGCTCGAGCTATTCACAATCAAAGTACACGGGTAAACAAACCCATCATTTGCGTAAACTGCGCAGCAATACCCGAATCATTAATTGAATCCGAGCTGTTTGGCTATGAAAAAGGTGCATTCACCGGCGCCAACAGCAGCCGCATCGGTTTAATTGAAGCCGCCGATGGCGGCACCTTGTTTTTAGACGAAATCGGCGAACTGCCCTTAGAAGCTCAAGCGCGATTACTGCGCTTTATACAAGAAGACGAAATACGTCGTATCGGCTCGGTTGAGTCGAGCAAGGTTAATGTTAGGTTGATTTGCGCGACCCACCGCGACCTAAAAGAAATGGCTCATGCAGGGCACTTCCGAGAGGATCTTTACTACCGCATCAATGTAATGAAGCTTGAGCTGCCGCCACTGCGCGAGCGCGGCAAAGACATTCTCGAACTAGCAGAAACCCTGCTCAAGCATCGCTGCGAAAAAATGAAAAAACCATTAATGCATTTCAGCCCCAAAGCAATTCAGGCCATCACCACCTATATCTGGCCAGGCAATATTCGGGAATTGGAAAATGCCATTGAACGCGCAGTCATACTCTGTGACAGCAAAGAAATTGATAATGAGCTCCTCGATATCGACCTCGAACTAGTTGACATCAGCCAAATTCGCGGCCGCGGCAGTGAATTTAACAATCGCTCCAGCAATAACAACACCACCGGCATGGAGCGCAAAGACAGCCGCAGCAAACCCAGCCGCAGCAATAATGATCCCAGCGAAGACCTGTCCTTAGAGGACTATTTCCAACGCTTTGTTTTAGAACACCAAGACTCAATGAGCGAAACCGAGCTTGCCCAGAAACTTGGAGTCAGTCGCAAATGCCTGTGGGAACGTCGTCAGCGCCTAGGGATTCCGCGCAAAAAGGTAGCCACCAGAAGCAATGCTTAAGTAGCATTTAAGCATTACGCCCATCGTTACCCCACGCAAGGAATTGTAACAAAGGGCGTATAGTAAGGTAACAGTTCACAAATATGTAAGGGCTTTCCACAATAGGGTAAATACCTAAATCATTGAAAAACAAAGAATTTAATAACTTGGCACGGCATATGCTCTCTTTACTGTCAAACAACAATAAGAAAACAAAATAATAATAAAAAAAGAGAAACAATAATAATAATACAACAGCAAAGAGACCTGGGTGGGGAAGACATTGTTTTCCCCTTCTTCATTTTAGAAACACCGAAAATTCCCCCTGAGCATTTCCCGCACACTCTAAATCCCTGTGCTAGAATACTGCCTTTCCAACTAACGGCCGACCCCCAAATTCAATGACATCAAGCTCCGTTACCGGGCTGTGGAAAAAGCTGACCGGCAAATTTTCCAAATCCAGCCAAGGCTCCGCACATCAAGTGGCTATAATCTCCCGCGATGAACACTGCGTGTCTCGCAAGCACATCAGCGATGCCGCATTGAAAGTCATCCGCAGACTCAACGAAGAAGGCTTCGAAGCCTTTCTGGTTGGCGGTGGCGTTCGCGACCTACTCCTTGGCGGCCAGCCCAAAGATTTTGACATTGCCACCGACGCCACCCCCGAGCAAGTTCGCGGCGTCTTTCGCAACAGCCGCATCATCGGCCGACGCTTTCGCATTGTTCACGTTCGCTTTGGCCGCGAAATTATCGAAGTCACCACTTTCCGTGGCAGCCACGACGCCCCAGCCAGCAATCCCCAGCGCAGCAAGCACTCCGCGCAAACTGAATCGGGCATGCTGACCAGAGACAATGTTTACGGCTCCGTTGACGAGGATGCCGCGCGCCGCGATCTCACCATCAATGCACTGTATTACTCTAGTCGCGACTTCAGCGTTTACGACTTTGTCGGCGGCATGCAGGACCTCAACGACAAACTCATCCGCATTATCGGCGACCCTGAGACCCGCTACCGGGAAGATCCGGTACGCATGCTGCGCGTGGTGCGCTTTGCAGCCAAACTCGACTTTGATATTGAGCGCCACAGCGAAGAGCCGCTAAAGCGCCTTGCGCCACTGCTCTGCGATATCGCTGCGGCCAGAATGTTTGACGAAGTCATCAAACTGTTTATGTCAGGTCAAGGCCTACACACCTACGCCCTAATGCAGCGCTATGGCTTATTTGCGCCACTCTTCCCTGCCACCCAAAAAATGCTCAACCAGCGGGAACCTGCGGCAGAAGAGATTATTAAGCAGGGCTTGATCAACACTGACGCCCGCATTGCCGATGGCAAACCCGTCACCCCTGCTTTTATCTACGCAGTGATCTTATGGCCGATGGTAAAACACCTTCACCAAGAAATTATGGCATCTGGCACACCTGAGATTGCCGCGCTGCACCAAGCGGCAGAGCGGGTGCTTCACAAGCAACAGCAAACCGTTGCCATACCCAAGCGCTTCTCGCTGCCCATGCGCGACATCTGGGAACTGCAGTGCCGCCTAACCCGTCGCTCTGGCAAACGGCCCGAGCAACTATTAGAGCACCGCTACTTCCGCGCCGGTTTCGACTTTCTATTACTCCGCGAGCAAGCTGGCGAAATAAAACCCGAACTCGGACAGTGGTGGCTGGCATTCCAAGAAGCCCACGTCGACACCCGTGGCGCCATGCTCAGCCAAGTTCCCGCTAGCGAAAAGCCCCGCAGCAACCCTCGCCGCCGGCGCGGACCTCGCAAACCGCGATGATTCGTTGCTATATAGGCCTAGGCAGCAATCTCGAAAATCCGCTGCAGCAAGTTTTAAGTGCACTCAATGAATTGGCAGCGCTGCCTGACTGCCAATTCATTGAAAGCTCACAACTCTACGGCTCACAAGCCGTCGGACCGGGCCAGCAAGACAACTACGTCAACGCCGCGGCCGCTATCGACACCAATTTAACGGCCGAGCAATTGCTGCTCGCCATGCAAGGTATTGAAGCCCAACACCAGCGCCGCCGCGAATTACACTGGGGGCCACGCACCCTCGACCTCGATCTCTTGCTCTACGGCCAGCAGCGCATTGCCAATGAATTACTGTGTGTGCCCCACCCACGCATGCATCAGCGCGACTTTGTGCTGCGTCCGCTATGCGATATTGCGCAAAAAAAACTGTTACAGTCAGTCTTCGGCGACAGCTTAAACCTAGACTTTAAAGACACTGATACTCTGTGGGTTTTAAACAGCAATGACGAATCACAATCTCGTTAACGAGCCGATTATCAACCCTCACAAACCGCCACGCTTTATTGCGGTTGAAGGTCCAATTGGCGTCGGCAAAACCACCCTAGCGCGCCGCCTGGCCGACTCCCTAGGCTTTCACCAACTACTAGAAAAGGCTGACGACAACCCTTTCCTAGCGCGCTTTTACGCAAATCAGCGCCACGCAGCCCTATCTGCCCAGCTGTTTTTTTTATTTCAGCGCGCCCAGCAACTCAGCGACTTGCGCCAAAGCGATTTATTTGAACAAACCCACGTCGCCGACTTTGTTTTTCAGAAAGACCCGCTATTTGCCCAAATCACCCTTGATGCTAACGAGCTTGAGCTCTACCGCAAGGTTTACCAGCAGGTTCAAATCGATGTGCCAACCCCAGACCTAGTAATCTATTTACAGGCACCGGCCAAAACCCTGCGCGAGCGCATCCATCAGCGCGGCGTAAATTTTGAGCGCAATATCGACATAGACTACCTAGAGAAAATTAACGGCGCCTACAGTGAGTATTTTCACTCCTACCAAGACTCGCCACTGCTCATTATTAACGCTGCAGAAATAGATTTTGCCCATAACGACCAACAATATGAGCAGTTATTGCAATATCTGCTGGAAATTCGCAGCGGTCGCCATTACTTTAACCCCACTTTTTTTTAAGCACCGTCGAGGCGCGCTATGAGTAAGGTCAACATCCTCAGCTTGCTTGCCAAAAAGCAAAGCCAGCAAAAATTTGCCGTCGTCACCTGCTATGACGCCAGCTTTGCCAAATTAGTCGAAAAAGCCGGCATTGACGCCATTTTGGTGGGCGACTCACTAGGCATGGTTCTACAGGGGCATGACTCCACCCTCCCTGTCACCGTTGACGACATGGCCTACCACACCGCTTGCGTAAGCCGCGGCTGCCAGCGCCCGCTAATCATTAGCGACATGCCCTTTGGCAGCTATAACACACCCGAGCAGTGCCTAAACAATGCCACCCAACTGATGCGCGCCGGAGCGCAAATGATCAAACTTGAGGGTGGCAGCTGGCTCTGCACTAGCATTACGCAACTCAATCATGCCGGCATCCCTGTTTGCGGCCACCTGGGCCTGACCCCACAATCCGTCAACGTTCTCGGCGGTTACCGCGTGCAAGGCCGTGAAGACAGCCAAGCACAAGCCATCCTTGACGATGCGCTTGCGCTAGAAGCCGCCGGCGCTGCAATGTTAGTACTCGAGTGCGTGCCCCGAAAATTAGGCGCCGAAATCAGCAACGCCTTAAAAATTCCTGTTATCGGCATTGGCGCAGGCAATGAAACCGACGCCCAAGTACTCGTCATGCACGACCTACTGGGCGTGACCGAGAAAACTGCCCGCTTTGTCCGCAACTTTGCCGAAGGCAGCAGTAGCATTGGCGACGCGCTAGGCCGCTACAATGACGCCGTAGCCGACGGCAGCTTTCCGGCCGATGAGCACAGTTTTGACTGATAGCAAAAAGGTGTAAACTGTTACCTTGAGGAACAATTTACGAGGTAACAATCTCGTGAATTTTTTGTTACCAAAGCATTGAACGGCCATTCCGATTCGGGCATACTTGCCCGCCACTGGCCAAACTGATCAGATTATGAACAATCCATCAGTGCTTTTAAAAGGCTTTATGCCAGTGTTTTGGTCGCCAGCCCGCGGTGTGCGCGGACTGACTTCACAGCAAACTACCTTCGCAACCGGCGAAGTATGAGATTGGGAAGTTAGGGGTATGAAAACTTACAGCACAGCCGCAGCATTAAGGGCCGCCCTTAATTCGGGAAAACGCGCCGGAAAAACCGTCGCCTTTGTTCCGACTATGGGTAATTTGCATGAAGGCCATTTGCGCTTGGTACGTCGAGCGCGCCAACATGCCGATATTGTGGTTGTCAGCATTTTCGTCAATCCACTGCAATTCGGTGCCAACGAAGATCTGAGTAACTACCCGCGAACGCTCGCCGCAGACAAAGAAAAATTGTTTGCCGAAGGCGCGCAGTTTTTATTCCTTCCTCAAGTAGACGAAATCTACCCCGAGGGAATGGACAGCCACTGCAAGGTCTCAGTGCCCGAGCTGTCTAATGAGCATTGCGGCGCAAGCCGACCCGGTCATTTCACCGGTGTTGCCACCGTTGTGGCCAAGCTTTTGAATATTGTGCAGCCAGACACCGCGGTGTTTGGTGAAAAGGATTTCCAGCAGCTTAGCGTTATCCGTAAAATGGTGCGCGATTTATGTATGCCTATCGATGTGGTTGGTGTTGCCACCGCCCGCGCCGACGACGGCCTTGCACTGAGCTCTCGCAACGGCTATCTCAATGCCGAGCAGCGCCAAATTGCACCCGTTTTGCACAAGGTATTACAGGAGTGTCGCGAGGCGATTGCCTGCGGCTTTGACAGTTATTGCAAACTAGAGCAGCACGCCAAAACCAGCCTTAACCAGGCCGGCTTAGAGGCGGACTACTTCAGTATTTGCGATTCCCGTACCCTGCGTCCGGTAACAGCGGACACCGAGGAAGTTGTAATTCTGGCGGCGGCCAAGCTTGGCACTACCCGCCTGATTGACAACGTCACCCTGAACGTTAACTCCAGCGCCGACTGGGGAATGCTGGCCAGCAATTAAGCCAGCAGCGACCGAAGAGAAAGGAACAGCGTTATGCAGTCCGTTATGCTGAAAGCGAAACTCCATAAAGCCTGCGTTACTCACGCGGTGCTCAATTATGAAGGCTCCTGCGCGATAGACGGTAAATTGCTCGATATGTCGGGCATCCGTGAGTTCGAACAGATTCAGATTTACAACGTCACCAATGGCGAGCGCTTTACCACCTATGCTATTCGTGGCGAAGACAATAGTGGCATTATTTCGATTAATGGCGCGGCGGCTCACAAGGCCAATGTCGAGGACATTATTATTATCTGCGCCTATGCTACATATTCCGAAGTTGAACTTATCAACTTCAAACCACGCTTGATCTATATGAATCCAGACAATACCGTCAGCCACGCCAGCAACGCTATCCCCGTTCAAGTCGCCTGACCCCGAGCGGGAGCTCGGCCACAAGCCAAAACTCCCGCACACCCCATTGTTCCGCCACTTGCCAGTAAGTTATGGCTAGGCACCCCTTCGCAATTTTCCCCAACATCTCCGTGAATACGCTCAGCAAAATCCTTACCCGACTTTAGTCGTAGGGGGCTTCAATCGCTGTCGCCAAGCCGTTATCCTGCAAGTTGAAAATCCGCAATTTGACGCGCCACGCCGTCCAACGATAACAATCGCGCATTTGAGAGTTCTGCTATGAGTAAAGTCAACGTACACCCCGTGCCAAGCAATTTCGCGGCCGATGCCCATATCAACCGCGAGCAATACAATGCCATGTATGAACAGTCCCTCGCAGACCCAGATACTTTCTGGTCCAACCAGGCAAAGACCTTTTTGAGCTGGGACCAAGACTGGCACACCGTCAACAGCTACGATTTTAGCAAGGGCGAAGCCAGCTGGTTTGAAGGCGGCGAGCTCAATGTTGCCTACAACTGCATAGACCGACACCTTGGAACCCGCGCCGAGCAGACTGCCATAATATGGGAAGGCGACGACCCCAGCGAATCCAAACATATTAGCTACCGCGAATTACACGGGGAAGTATCCAAGCTCGCCAATGTGCTAAAGGCCCGCGGCATTAACAAAGGCGACCGAGTTTGTCTTTATATGCCGATGATTCCCGAAACGGCTTATGCAATGTTGGCCTGCGCCCGCATTGGCGCCATCCACTCGGTAGTATTCGGCGGTTTTTCACCCGAGGCTTTAAAAGACCGCATTCAAAACGCCGATTGCAAAATGCTGATCACCGCCGACGAAGGCCTGCGCAGCGGTAAAAAAATCCCTTTGAAAGCCAACGCAGATAAAGCACTTGAACACTGCCCAGGCATTGAAAGCTGCCTAGTGGTTAAGCGCACCGGCGGCCAAGTAAACTGGCAGGATGGCCGCGACCTTTGGTATCACGACGAAATGGCCAATGCGAGCACCGACTGCCCAGCCGTCGCCATGCCCAGTGAAACGCCACTCTTTATTTTGTACACCTCCGGCTCCACCGGTAAACCCAAGGGCGTAATGCACACCAGTGCCGGCTATTTACTGCAGTCGGCCATGAGCCATAAATACGTTTTCGACTACAAAGACGGCGAAGTGTTTTGGTGTACCGCCGATGTCGGCTGGATCACCGGCCACAGCTATATTGTCTACGGCCCACTGACCAACGGCGCCACCACCCTACTTTTTGAAGGCGTGCCCACTTACCCCGACGCCTCGCGGTGCTGGCAGGTGGTCGACAAACACAAGGTAAATATTTTCTACACCGCGCCTACCGCGCTGCGCGCTTTAATGGGCGCTGGCGACGAGTACGTGGACGGTACCGACCGCAGCAGCATGCGTGTGCTTGGCACGGTGGGCGAACCAATAAACCCAGAGGCCTGGGAGTGGTATCACCGCGTAATCGGCGAACATCGCTGCCCGATCGTCGATACTTGGTGGCAGACTGAAACCGGTGCCCACATGCTTACACCCCTGCCTGGCGCCATCGACATGAAGCCCGGCTCGGCAACCAAACCCTTCTTTGGCGTTGAACCAGCACTGCTCGATAATGATGACAAGGAAATCGTCGGCCCAGGCGAAGGCCTACTCGTTATTAAGCGTTCTTGGCCCGGCCAGATTCGCAGTGTTTATGGCGACCATCAGCGCCTGATCGAAACCTATTTCAGCACCCACCCCGGCTACTACTTTACCGGCGACGGCGCCCGCCGCGATGCAGACGGTGATTACTGGATTACTGGGCGGGTAGATGACGTATTGAATATATCTGGGCACCGCATGGGCACCGCTGAGATTGAAAGTGCGCTAGTACTCCATGAAGCAGTTGCCGAAGCGGCTGTGGCGGGCTACCCCCACGACGTTAAGGGACAAGGTATTTACGCCTATGTGACGCTGATGCACGATATTGAAGGTAGCGAAGAATTACTTAAAGAATTAACGGCACTTTGCGTCAAGGAAATCGGCCCCATTGCCAAACCAGATTTGGTGCAGTGGGCTCCAGGTTTACCGAAGACTCGCTCAGGAAAAATCATGCGCCGGATTTTGCGCAAAATTGCCGCCAATGAGCTCGACAACCTTGGCGACACCTCGACGCTAGCCGACCCGAGCGTGGTTGACGAGCTTATCGAGCACCGCCTAAACCGCTAAGCGTCCCTTAGCGGCTATCGCCACCCGACGCTTGGAACCAACAATAGGCGTAGGGTGGCAACTTAATACTGCCCACATCCCCCATTACCTGGCCGCCGCTGAGTAAATCCGTCCACTCCAGCCGTGGATCGAGGTTCAACTCTGACAGGGGAATCGCCTGCGCCTCAGCGCTAATATTATACAAAGCAACGATAGTTTGCGGTGCGCGTAAATCCTTGCTTCGTGTCTCGCGCCGAATACCAAATATTTGATCGCCAAGATGCAGCGGGTATTGCGCGGCATTTGGATGAAATGCGGCCTGCGTTGAACGCAGTGCGATTAACTCTTTAAGCACGCCGAAAATTCGCGCGTGATGGCTCGACGTCGCCAGCTGCTCCTCTAGATCATCCGCCGACCACTGATGGCGATTAATTGAACGATTATGACTGGTGTGCAAAACCCGATTCTCATCGTTTTCAGTGGCCAGCAAGCTGTGAATGTAGAACGCTGGCACCCCTTGCACCGCCAACATCAGGGCGTGAGCACAGATAAACCGCTGCTCCTGATAGCCATCCTCGCCACCATTGTCACTTTCACTGCCATCAAGCCGCCGACGCATGGCGTCGAACAAACTAATATTGATTTCATAAGGCCGATTTTCGCCATTGGCCAAGGCCCGCCACGACACTCTGCCGCCGCTTTTTTGCATCACACCAACAAGGGCCTGAATCTCATCGTCGCCGAGTAAACCTTCCGCCGGACGCAGGCCGATGCCGTCGTGGGAGGCAATAAAATTGAAATAGGTGGTGCCATCTTGAGCTGCTGGCATACCCATCATCCAGGTTTTTAAGGCGCGGCTGCTACCGGTAACTAAGGTGTTAATTAATAGCGGCGGCAGCGAAAAGTTGTAGACCATATGCGCTTCATTGGCATTACCGAAATACGCCAGATTCTCCCGCAGGGGAATATTGGTTTCGGTAATAATAATAGCGTCTGGCACCGCGTGCTCAATCAAGCTACGTAGCAAGCGCACCGCCTCGTGGGTCTGCTCTAAATTTAAACTGCTGGTGCCCGGAATTTTCCAGAGAAAAGCCACCGCGTCGAGACGAAAAATCCTAACCCCCATATCGAGATAATGGCGGATAATCTTGATGAACTCCAATAACACCTTGGGATTCTCAAAATTAAGGTCAACTTGGTCATGACTAAAAGTACACCAAACATGGCGCTTGCCGTCGAGGGTTTGCACCTCACTCAACAACGGACTAGTGCGGGGCCGTACCACGGCACTTAAATCGACACTGGGATCGACTTCTACAAAATAATCTTGGCCGGGGTCGCGGCGCTGCTTGAAGTTTTCAAACCACAGACTGCGGCTAGAGCAGTGATTTATGACTAAATCGGCCATTAAATCAAAATCACGGGCAATCGCACTCACGTCCTGCCAATCACCGAGCGAAGGATTCACTTCCACGTAGTTAATCACCGAGAAACCATCGTCGGAACTATAAGGGTAAAAGGGTAAAATATGGACGCCGCTCAACACCCCACGCAGCTCCCTGCGCAGAAAATCGTGCAGGGTGTGCAGCGGCCATTCCCCTTCACGCAAAATTGAGTCGCCGTAAGTGATGACCAATGCATCACTTTCGTCCCAGTGGTTTTTATGGGCCTCAGGCATAAAACAGCGCTGGTCTAGCGCCATTGCCCCCATCATCT
The DNA here is from genome assembly GCF_040892635.1 of Zhongshania guokunii. Lineage (NCBI taxonomy): Bacteria > Pseudomonadati > Pseudomonadota > Gammaproteobacteria > Cellvibrionales > Spongiibacteraceae > Zhongshania > Zhongshania guokunii. The sequence goes on from NZ_JBFRYA010000015.1 coordinate 29,859, forward strand.
GATCAATTAATACCTCGCCATCCAGGTCTGGATATAAAACCTGCAAATGGGCGGCTAAGCGCGTGCGTAAATGCTGCTCGGGGCCTAATTCCGTCATTACTGTGCGAATTCCTCGTTGTCAGCCTCCACCGCGGCCAGCATATCGGCCAGCAAGGTCGGCTCGGCGCTGCCTACCCGATTCCAGCTCGGTATAAACGGTGTTTCCATGGGGTTCTCTAAAAACATATTGCCGGCTTTCACAATATTCTGGGCGAATAGCTCTACCGCTTGTTCTTCGCGGTGTAAATCTAGATCAAGGCCGTTCATCACCGCGTCGGCGCGATAGCTGTCGACAAAATCTAGGGCAACTCGGTAATAGGTTGCCTTGATGGTGCGGAAGGTTTCGCTATTAAAAACCACGCCATTAGTGGCCAGCTTGCGAAAAATCGCTTTGGATATATCAATCGACATTTTCGACAGACCACTGCCGTCATCCGCCGCCGACAAGGACTGGTGCTTATGATCGTAAACATCCGCAATATCGACCTGACACAGCCGGTTGGTGGAGTAATTGCGGTACATCTCCGACAGCACGCCAATCTCTAAGCCCCAGTCACTGGGAATACGCAGATCATTTAACACATCCATGCGCATTGAGAACTCCCCCGACAAGGGGTAGCGATAGCTGTCTAAATACTCGAGATAATCCGAACCACCGAGAATTTTCTTTAAGGAGCGAATCAGTGGCGTGACCAATAAACGACTCACTCGGCCATTAATTTTGCCGTCGGCAACTCGCGCGTAATAGCCCTTACAAAACTCGTAATTAAAGGCCGGATTAGCCACGGGATAAAACAATTGCGCAAGCAGGCGACGGTCATAGGTCAGAATATCGCAATCGTGTAGGGCGATGGCCTCGGCGCGACCCGAGGCCTGAATAAAGCCAAGGCAATACCACACATTGCGGCCTTTACCTGGCTCTTCGGGAGAAAGACCGCGCTTTTTCAGCCGAGCATCAATGGCTCGCAGCCGCGGGCCATCATTCCACAGCACGCGGTGACGCTGAGGTAGCCGACTAAAGAATTTCAAGGCGTAGCGATACTGAGCCTCATCTGCTTGATCCAAACCAATAATAATTTCATCGATATAATCGACCTTGGCAATTTCATCAATGATCGCAGCCAGTGCCGGACCTTCCAACTCAGAAAACAGCGAGGGCAACATCAGCGCCATTGGCCGCTGCTTAGCAAACTGCTTCAATTCAGCCTCGATATCACTCACCGGCCGGTCAATTAAATTGTGTAAGGTAGTAATAATGCCGTTCTGGTAAAAATCGCCCATAACTTTCCCTATATTATTGTCATACGTTCGTGGTGGTGGCCCGACTTAATCACCGGCGCCAAAAATATCCAACAAGGCTTCATTCCAGCCCACCGGACCAAAACCTTCGGTAATACGCAAGTCTCCCTGTGGTGCCACTATTTGCGGCGGCGAATGATGTGGTGAACGCACCAGCACAGCAATATCGGCTCGCTCTAACATGGCAATATCATTGCCGCTGTCACCCAGCGCGATCAGCCGCGGCGCGGGCCCAGATGGGTATAAGCAAGAAGCCAGCCACGCCATCGCCCGCCCCTTATCTGCGGCGCCCATAATATGGATAAAACGCCCGCCTTTTAGTGCCTGCAAGCCCTCCGCAGCCAGCAGCACCGCAAACTCCTGCCAGCGTTCGTCACTGTCTTCCCAGCGAATAGGCTCAGAATATTCACGCTGCAGAGCTAACTCTGCCTCTTGTAAACTTAAACCCGTTATTTTGCACAAAGTTGGTGCATCACAGTCTGCAAAACCGGAAAACTGATAGCCGTACTGTGTTCGCCACCCGTGCAATAGCGTTAAAATCTGTTCGCGGCGTGGCGCAAATTCCTTTACCCGCTGGCCATTTACTACGCTCAAATCAACATCGGCCAGCAAATCACAGCCGGCGGGCACCACCACCGCCGCGCCATTTTCAATAATAAAGGGATAGGGATTATTCAGCTGCGCCGCCAACTGATGCAACTCCGCTTGGGTCTTGCTGGTATTGAGTACCCAAATCACCCCCAATTCAGCTAAACGCGCCAAGGCTGGCAATGCTGCGCTAAAAGAGTAATTGTCGTGATCGAGCAGGGTGCCGTCTAAATCACTAAACACAAGGCTTGGGCATGTCTCAGCAGCATGGTCATCGCCTTGCCGTGGGTAGTACGCAGCGCTAATCTGACGATCCGCCGCCATCGTCATTACGCAGTCTGCGCGCAGGGGCAGCGCTCGCAAACATTGCTCGGTAATGCGCTGGTAGTGCTGAATAAAGCGCTGAATGGCCGGCGCATCCATTAACGCCGAGGCGGAACCCGCATCCACCTTCGCCGCCAATTTTTGCTCTTGCTCAAGCCGCCAGCCCTGCACACAGCCAAAACTGGGCGCCGCCAGCATTAGCAAGTAATCAATTTGAGCAAAAAGGTCGCGGTACGGACCAGCGAGCGCGGCATTCACATAACGACGCCAAGCCCCGTCGCTATCCTCTGCCGACTCTAAAGCATTCACCGGCGCCAGCAGTGCTGAGGGCTCGCAAGCCTCTGCACCCAAACACCAGCCTTCAAATATAACGAGGTCAATGGGCCCACTGATTCGCGGCCAAACTGACCGCTGAGCGCGGTCGTCGCAGGATTTATCAAAGCGCGGCAAATCCATCGACTGCCCAGACTTGAGGGCCAGTAAGGCCGTCAAGGCCTGTTTGGCAAGCGCCACGTCGTGGCTGCCTGGCACACCGCGGGTCAGGAGCAAAGGGTGTTCGGTTTTCGCCAACACCTCTCGCTCAGTCCGACGCAGATAAAAGTCATCGATGGACACCACCGCGACCGTCATCCTGTACTCACACTGTAAATACCACTGTAAAAACGCGGCCAAGGTCGACTTACCGCTGCCCTGAGCGCCATGAATACCCAATACACGCAAATCGCCAGCGCGAATACGCGGCAATACACCCTCTATAAACGGGATGAAATAGGCATGAATCTGCTGCCGATACTGCTCCGGCAAACGCTCCTGCAATAAAAACGCTGCGAGGTCCGCGTTAGACAAAGAAACCCCCTTATAACCTATAGAATTACTTCTTAAGTCGTTTGTTAAAGAACTTAGTTATAGCGCAACCGTAAGTAAGCCTTGTTAGCTAAGTATGCCAATATGACTAAGCAGGTTTCTTGCCACCTAAGGTGGGACAGGAGAAAGTAGTTCAGAGAGGTAAAATAATAGGCAAAAAAAAGAGGCCCTTAGGCCTCTTTTAAAACACATTCGCAATCAGTGCTGATGACCGCCGGCGCCGTGAACATGGCCATGGCTAAGTTCTTCTTCGCTGGCAACACGCACTTCTTCAATGCTGACATCAAACTGCAATACCTGACCAGCCAAAGGGTGGTTGGCATCAACAGTAACAGACTCGTCATCAACCGCTTTAACGACAACAGTCTGCACTTGGCCTTGGGCACCCGAGGCTTGAAACTGCATGCCGACTTCGATTTGATCGACGCCTTGGAATGCTTCACGAGGTACCGCTTGGATCAATTCAGGGTTCAGCTCACCGTAGCCATCTTCTGGCTGAACAGTCACTTTCATCGCGTCGCCGGTAGTTTTACCGGTCAGCTCACGCTCTAAACCTGGGATAATACCACCGTGACCATGCAGATAGGCCAGTGGCTCTTGACCTTTAGACGTATCAATTTCAACGCCAGCTTCGTCGGTCAGGGTGTAGTGAAAAGCCACTACGCAATCGTTAGCAATAATCATGGGAGCCTCCCGTTAAAATAAGCCGACAAGCATGACAGTTTTGACCCGCGAGGTCACGCCACGGGGCCAATTTATTGCTTATTTGCCGAGATTCGACGATCAGTCACCGATATTGAGGAAGTTATCACGGACTCAGGCGCGACCAGAGATTTCCTCACCCACCTCAACAATTCGACGCCGCAGCCAGATGTGGCCTGGGTCGTGCTGCAAGAGCGGGCTCCAAGCCAATTTAAGTTCGATGGGAATAATCATAAACGGCGGCTTACGCACTGCTAAACGCGGATCATCGGTATACAAATTGGCCACTTGGGTTGGCAGGGTGGCAATAAGATCGGGGTGCTTTGCCAATAAAGCAGCCACTTGATAATGACGGGTAAACACCCGAATTTGGCGCTCGTGCCCACATTCGGCCAAGGCCTCGTCAACCCATCCCAGACGCTGGCTGTCGCGCTGACTCATGCCTCGCCCCACCCCCATGCCAGTCTTACTAACCCAGATATGGGGCGCAGCCAAAAATGCGTCCATATCAAAGTTTTCAAGCGCCGAATTGCCGCTACTCATCAAACACGAGAAGCTATCGCGCCACACCGTGGCCTGGTGAAAAGACTGAGGCAAACGATCGAAGCGATTGATCGCCATATCAATTTTGCCTTGCTCTAAATCCTGAAAGGTCACATCACTGGGCGTGAGGATATCTAGGGTAATATTCGGCGCCTCATCGCGCAGCTTAAATAGCAGCGGCATTAGCAAAGTAGACTCCGCGTAGTCGCTGGCCATAATCCGAAACACCCGCGAACTCTCCGTCACCTCAAACTCAGAAACAGGAAGTACCGCCTGTTCTACCGCCGACAAAATAGTCCGCACCTGGGGCTGTAGCTCCACGGCTCGCTCGGTAGGCGTCATGCCTTCGCTGGTGCGCACTAACAGAGGATCATTAAACAAATCCCGCAATCGCCGCAGACCATTACTCAAGGCTGGCTGGGTAATACCCAACTGCTCCGCGGCGCGCGTAACATTCTTCTCTCGCAGCAACACGTCGAGATAGACCAACAGGTTTAGATCGATTCGCGATAGATTCATACTAAGAATAACTCCGCAGGGCTTAATAGTTTGGGGTGATTATGGGCGTTTTTTAAGCGCTCTGCCAGCAGAGACACGGGAGACGCTATACGGCAGACGGTTAACGCTTTTGCATCTCCCGTTTTCCGTCACGCATCTCCCATAATAAAAAAGGCCCGGATAAATCCGGGCCAAGCCTCACTGACAGGAAAGGAATCGTTTAAAAACTTAAGCCTTAGCTTGAGCCTTGTATTCAATACGACGGCGATGCAGAACAGGCTCGGTGTAGCCGCTAGGCTGTTCGCAGCCCTTAAAGACCAGCTCACAGGCAGCCTGAAAGGCCACGCTGTCGTCGAAGTTAGGTGCCATTGGCGTATAGCTCGGATCGCTGGCGTTTTGGCGATCAACCACCGCAGCCATGCGCTTAATGGTTTCCATTACTTGTTCTTTGGTACACACACCGTGGTGCAACCAGTTGGCGATATGCTGGCTGGAGATCCGCAAGGTGGCGCGGTCTTCCATCAGTCCAATATCGTTGATATCTGGCACTTTAGAACAGCCAACACCAGCATCAATCCAGCGCACAACATAACCGAGCATGCCCTGAGCGTTATTATCCAATTCTTGCTGAATGTCTTCGGCACTCCAATCGGGGGTTTCCGCAACAGGAATAGTCAGAATATCGTCTAGTGCAGCGCGTTGACGGCTCGCCAACTGCTCTTGAACTGACTTCACGTTCACTTGATGGTAGTGCATAACATGCAAGGTAGCGGCTGTGGGTGATGGCACCCAAGCGCAATTAGCACCAGCCTGCGGATGGGCAATCTTTGCGTCCATCATCGCCGCCATCTCGTCGGGCATGGCCCACATACCTTTACCGATTTGAGCGCGACCGCTTAAGCCACACGCCAAGCCGATATCAACGTTCCAGTCTTCGTAGGCGTTAATCCACGCCTGTTGCTTCATATCCGCCTTGCGCACAAACGGCCCGGCTTCCATGCTGGTGTGAATTTCGTCACCGGTACGATCCAAGAAGCCGGTATTAATAAAGATAACGCGCTCAGGGACCGCAGCAATACAGGCTTTAAGGTTAACCGTGGTGCGGCGTTCCTCATCCATGATGCCGATTTTCAAGGTGTTGCGCGGCAAACCAAACGCGTCTTCAACCCGCGAGAATAATTCGCCAGCAAAAGCCACTTCTTCAGGGCCATGCATTTTGGGCTTAACGATATACACACTGCCAGTGCGCGAATTGCGCAGCGAGCCAGTTTGCTTAAGATCGTGCATCGCCGCCAATACGGTGACCATGGCATCCATAATGCCTTCGGGTACTTCAAAACCATCTGCATCAATAATGGCTTCATTGGTCATCAAGTGACCAACATTACGCACCAATAACAAACTGCGGCCGTGCATAACTTTTTCGCCGCCATCGGCTGCGGTAAAGGTACGGTCACCAACTAAGGTACGAACTAGCTCTTTACCGCCTTTATTGAGCTTTTCCTGAAGATCGCCCTTCATTAAGCCCAGCCAATTGCGATAAACCTCAACCTTGTCATCGGCATCTACTGCGGCTACCGAATCCTCACAGTCTTGAATAGTGGTCAGTGCCGACTCCAGCACTAAATCTTTAACTCGCGCCGGATCATCCTTGCCAATAGGGTGCTGGTCGTCTATTTGAATATCGATGTGCAAACCATTATTTACTAGCAAAATATTGCTAGGGCTGGCGGCATCACCAAGAAAACCGACAAACTGCTCAGGCTGCTGCAATTCGGTAATCGAGCCGTCTGCCAAGCTAACCGCCAATGCGCCATTTACAACGCTATATAGGGTGGCATCTGCATGACTACCACTGGCCAAAGGCGCACTGCTGTCCAAAAATTGGCGAGCGTAAGCGATAACTTTGGCGCCGCGCACAGGGTTGTAGCCCTTACCTTTGTCAGCACCATCGGCCTCAGAAATAACATTGGTGCCATATAGTGCATCATATAAGCTACCCCAACGCGCATTCGCAGCGTTCAGGGCGTAGCGAGCATTCATTACTGGCACAACAAGCTGAGGACCGGCCAGATTGGCGATTTCCTCATCAACATTCACGGTGCTAACCGCAAAATCAGCAGGCTCAGGGAGCAGGTAATTAATTTCAGTTAGAAAGGCTTTATACTTAGCCGCGTCGAACTGACCGCGATTAGCGCGGTGCCACTCGTCGATTTGCGCTTGGATCTGCTCGCGCTTAGCTAATAAGGCGCGATTTTTAGGGGCGAGATCTTTGATCACTGCCGCCATTGCATCCCAAAATTGGGCGGGATTAATACCGGTGCCAGGAGCGACTTCATCGTTGACCAAACGATAAAGTACATCGGCAATCTGTAAGCCTGCGTGCTGCACCCTAGAATTGGCCTGCGAAGACATAATCACTCCTTATGAATTTAATACGTTCTATTTAAGAAATAGCCACTTACGATTAAGCGCAATATAGGGAGACATCCTAGCAGCTGAGGATAATTCTGCAAATTTATCCATATTATCACTGCTATTCTTTGCATGAATGCAAAGACCAAGCTGGATCTCCGCAATGACACGCCATAACAGCTATTTAATTTGCACTTATTTTGTTATGTAGCTATATAGCTCTTTAAATACCATCAAGCAAACAGCATTCGCAAAAAAAATACTCGTCATAATAACTATAAATTAGAAAAATTTAGCCACTGAGCGTAGACTTGCCAGCAATAAACCACCAAACCCGCAACAAAATAGGGACCACATATGTCAACTCTACAAGCAGACATCCAGGCAGTTGCCGCACTTAAGGAACAAGCCGGCAGCAGCTGGGACGCGATTAACCCAGAATCAGCAGCGCGCATGCGTGCCCAGAACAAATTCAAGACGGGTTTAGACATCGCCAAATACACTGCCGACATCATGCGCGCAGACATGGCAGCATTCGACAAAGACAAGACTAAATACACTCAGTCTCTGGGTTGCTGGCACGGTTTCATTGGTCAGCAGAAGATGATTTCTATCAAGAAACACTTCAACGGTAAAACTGACCGTCGCTACTTGTACCTGTCTGGCTGGATGGTTGCCGCGCTGCGCTCTTCATTCGGTCCCCTGCCGGACCAATCAATGCATGAAAAAACCGTTGTTGCCGACTTGGTACGTGAGCTTTACACCTTCCTGCGTCAAGCTGATGCACGTGAATTGGGCGGCTTGTTCCGCGCTCTGGATGCTGCCCGCGAAGCTGGCGACACCGCTGAAGAAGCTAAGATTCAAGACCAAATCGACAACCATGTTACTCACGTAGTACCCATTGTTGCCGATATCGACGCTGGCTTCGGTAACGCTGAGGCGACTTACCTGATGGCAAAGCAAATGATCGAAGCCGGCGCTTGCTGCTTGCAGATCGAAAACCAGGTTGCTGACGAGAAGCAGTGCGGTCACCAAGACGGCAAAGTAACCGTACCTCACGCCGACTTCCACAATAAGCTGCGCGCATTGCGTTACGCTTTCTTAGAACTGGGTGTCGACAACGGCGTAATCGTTGCACGTACTGACTCTGAAGGCGCTGGCCTGACTAAAGAAATTGCTGTTGTTAAAGAGCCAGGCGATCAGGGCGATGTTTACAACTCTTTCCTAGACGTTGAAGAAATCGACGTAGCTGACATGGCTGAAGGCGATGTTTGCTTCAACCGTAACGGCAAGCTGGTTCGTCCTAAGCGTTTACCTTCTGGCCTGTACCAGTTCCGTGAAGGCACTGGCCACGAGCGTTGCGTATTCGATTGCATCGAAGCCATCAATGCCGGCGCTGACCTGCTTTGGATCGAAACAGCGGTTCCAACTGTTCACGAAATCAAAGGCATGATGGACGAAGTTCGTAAAGTTCACCCAGATGCGAAGTTGGTTTACAACAACTCTCCTTCTTTCAACTGGACGCTGAACTTCCGCCAGCAAACTTTCGATACTTGGACTGCTGAAGGTAAAGACGTATCTGCTTACGATCGTGCGAACCTGATGTCAGCTGAATACGACGAAACTGAATTGGCCGCAGTTGCTGATGAACGCATCAAGACCTTCCAAGCAGATACTGCCCGTGAAGCGAACGTGTTCCATCACCTGATCACTCTGCCGACTTACCACACTGCAGCGCTGTCTACTGACAACCTCGCAAAAGAGTACTTCGGTGAGCAGGGCATGCTGGGTTATGTTGCTGGCGTACAGCGTAAAGAAATTCGCCAGGGTATCGCCTGTGTTAAGCACCAAAACATGTCTGGTTCAGACATGGGTGACGACCACAAAGAATACTACGCTGGCGAGCTTGCACTGAAAGCAGGCGGCGCGAAAAACACTTCTAACCAGTTCAACTAAGTTGAATTAAGGTGTAAGTGACGTGCCCTGGCGATTGCATACGCAGGCGCAGGGCACCGTTCAGCGCAGTACAAAAAGGCGACCCTTGCAAAAGGTGTCGCCTTTTTTGTGAATAGAATATGATTGCTCCCTACTATTTCGGCAAAAGCAGAGAATGGCTTTTAACTCAGCATTCCCGCTACTTGCTATCTCAATCTGACTAAGTGACTTCGAATATGACTGATACACCTACTTTTCTTAAAGACGCTAAAAATGTATTAAGCGACCAAGGATTTGCTACGAGTAACGTCTGGTATCACGGCACTTCGTCGGCGCTGGTTGACTCAATCAAAACGCAAGGCCTAAAGCGCTCCGGCGACAAAGCGCTAAAGAACGCCGCAAAGCAAACCATGGCAACAATCGGAAATAGCTATACCGAATCGATTGAACCGGTCTTTCTGACCCAAAGCAAAGAGCTCGCCTTTTACTGGGCCAAGCAAACAGTAAGAAACCGCAGCGTGCGCATTGAAGGCGACGAACAAGCCGTCGTGTTTGGCGTAACACTGCCAGAGGCGCTAAATGCTAAAGTAAAACCCGATGTCGGTGCGGCAAGCTTACTGCTACTAAAAGAGGGCGAAGACTTTATGGCCTACCTAGCCGCCATCTACCAGGAAAACGGTTTAGGGACACCCGAAATAGACCTAATGAAGGCAGATCGATTAGCGTACTTAAGCGTATTGGGAATGGCATATATCAACGTGGATATTGAGGCCTCATACCTAAACCTTATTACCGGCTAAACACCAACCTAGAAGGCTGCTCAACGGGAGACGCGAGATGCAAAAAAGGGCATAGTAATGCTCCACTCTCACCTCTATGACTCTAATTAAAGGACCCATTATGGACACTATATCCACCCCAGACTTATGCGATGAACATGGTGATAAGGTTCGTGTACTAGAAGGTAATTTTCGCCACTACGGTGGTAAACAACATTTTGGGGGCGAGATCGCTACCATCAAATGCTTTGAAGACAATTCCAAAGTAGCTGAAATGGTTAAAGAACCCGGTAAAGATAGAGTCTTAGTGATTGACGGTGGCGCTTCGCCACGGCGCTCACTACTAGGCGACAACCTCGCCCGCGCTGCGGCTGACAATGGCTGGCGCGGCATCGTAATTTACGGCTATCTGCGCGACGTTGAAGAGCTGGCCAATATGCCGATCGGCATCATGGCACTGGGTAGTGTACCCCGTAAAACCGAAAAACTCGGTGACGGCCGCTGCGATATAGCACTCGAGTTTGGCGGCACCACGCTCACCCCAGGAGAGTACCTCTACGCCGACCTAAGCGGCGTTATTGTGGCCGCCCAGTCCCTGACAAACAGCCAATAATCTACTAGGGTCTAATGAGACCTTCGACTGTCGAAAACCAATAAAAAGGAACAGACAATGAAACTTGGATTATTACTGGGCTACTCTGGCGCAAAGCTGGCGCTACCCATGGACACCGTCCGGCAAGCCGAGTTGCTCGGCTTCGACTCCGTATGGACAGCCGAAGCCTACGGCTCCGACGCAGTTACCCCTGCTGCATGGATTTTAGCGCTCACCAACAAAATCAAGGTCGGTACTGCCATTATGCAAATGCCGGCGCGCACCCCTGCGATGGCCGCAATGACAGCGATGAGCTTAGACCAGCTCTCCGGCGGCCGCTTTATCGTCGGTCTCGGCGCCTCTGGCCCACAAGTGGTAGAAGGCTGGCACGGGGTGCCGTACGGTAAACCCGTTACCCGCACCCGCGAATACATAAAAATCATGAAGCAAATTTTCGAACGTAAAGGCCCGGTAGAATTCGACGGCGGTATGTACCAAATGCCCTATAAAGGCCCTGGCGCCACCGGTTTAGGCAAACCCCTTAAGTCCATTCTGCACGGCGACCCTAATATTCCCATTTACACTGCTTCAATCACTCCCGCTGGAGTGAGCGCTTCCGCTGAAGTGGCGGACGGCGTGTTTCCAGTGTGGATGAGCCCAGAAAAATACTCAGTTTTGGAGCCCAGTATTGAAAAAGGCCTGCAAAAAAGTGGCCGCAGCAAAGCTGACTTCGACGTCGCGCCCTTTGTTGGCGTCATTATGGATGACAACCTCGACGGCTGCCGCGCCTTTGTTAAAGACTTTCTCGCACTGTATATTGGCGGCATGGGCGCCAAAGGCAAAAACTTTTATACCGACTACGCAAGCCGGATGGGTTACGCCGATGACGCAGAGAAAATTCAGGACCTGTATTTAGCCGGCAGAAAAGAGGATGCACGAGCTGCCGTCCCCAATGCCCTCGTCGACGAAGTTGCCCTCGTTGGCCCAGAATCGCGAATTCGCGAACGCGCCAAAGACTGGAATGCCGCATCTAGCCGAGGCGAAATTAATACCATGCTGCTAAACTGTCAGCAGCCCGACGCAATGGAAGTCATGGCGGATTGCTTCCTTTAGTGGAAGTGGGAGAGGCTTGACGGGAAACGCAAAGACCTCGCGAAAATCTGACAGCATTTACATCTGCCGTCTCGCGTCAAGCGTCTCCCTGCCATACCAAGCAACCAGTAATACACCTAGGAACCACAAATGACCGCAGTAACCCGCCGCCTTGCCATGGCCATACTCAATGGCTTTGACGCTTTTTTTGCCGAATACAAAAACATCACTCTTGGCGCCCAAGCGCGCTTCGAGGCGGCAGACTGGCACGGCGCCCAAAAAGCCATGCGCGACCGCTTGGACTTGTGGAAGCAAAAACGCGCAATAGTCGCCGAAGCCGCCTACACAATTACCGGCGGCAGCGTCGAAGATCGTAACAACTGGCAGATTGCAAAACAGGAGTATGCTGAGCTAATCCAAAACCACGACAACTTCGAAATAGCCCAGTCGTTCTTTAACTCCATATACTGCCATGTCTTTAAACATGAAAAAATCCGAGACGCCCACACCTTTGCCCTCAGTTCAGACGAGCACTGCACCCCAGCCTCGACCGAGTCCATCCTCCGCCGCTACCTTTTTGACGGCGATAACGCCGCCGACATCGCCCGCTCACTATTAAACGACTGCGAATTTAATATCCCCTGGGAAGATCTCGACCGTGACATTGGATTCATCATGAACGTGGTCAACGCAGAGTTAATTCCCAAAATCCGCGACCGCAGCAAAGAGATTTACGTTGAAACGCTCGAATCATTATTTTTTCGCAACAAGGCGGCTTATTTGGTCGGCCGCATCGTTAGCGGTGATTTCAGCATGCCCTTTGTTTTGCCCATTTTACACAGCGAAAACAAATCAATTTTTGTCGACACCGTGCTCTCCGACCCCGACGATATATCGATTTTGTTCAGCTTTAGCCGCAGCTATTTTATGGTGGACACCTCTATTCCATCCGAGTATATCGCCTTCTTACACCGCTTAATGCCACACAAAGAAATCTTTGAGCTCTATATCGCAATCGGCATGCCCAAACACGGCAAAACTGAGTTTTTCCGCTTTGCCGTGGACGAAACCGCCAATAGCGAGTCTCCCTATATTATAGCGCCCGGCATTAAGGGCATGGTCATGCTGGTATTCACCCGCCCCGACTTTGGCTATGTATACAAGGTTATAAAGGATCGCTTCACGCCCCCCAAAGACATGACCCAAGAGCATGTACGCAAATGCTATAGCTTGGTAAAACGCTGGGACCGTGGCGGGCGTATGGCCGACACCCAAGAGTTTAATAATCTCGCCTTTGATCGTCGCCGCTTTTCCGACGAACTCATTGCTGAACTAGAGAAAGAAGCGCCGTCAAAAGTGAGCGTAAGCGGTAACGCACTATTGCTAAAGCACGTCTATGTAGAGCGCAAGATGGTTCCTCTCAACCTCTATCTCAAAGACTGCGACGAACAACAACTTGAAAGTGTGATGGGCGAATACGGCAATGCCATTAAACAATTGGCTGCCGGTAATATTTTCCCTGGCGATATGCTACTGAAAAACTTCGGCGTTACCCGTCACGGCCGGGTGGTATTTTACGACTACGATGAAATCTGCCCTCTCACCGACTGTAATTTCAGAAAGCTCCCCGAGCCCAAAAATGACGAGCAAGCCATGGCAACTCAGCCTTGGTATGAGGTTAATCCGGAAGATGTTTTCCCTGAGGAGTTTCGCTTGTTTTTCTCTGGCAATCAGCGCGCCAAGAAAGTATTTGATTCACTGCACAGCGAGCTTTACGACCCCACTTACTGGCAGGGCCTGCAAGAGACCATTCGCAATGGCTATGTTGCCGATGTATTTCCCTACCGGAAGAAACAGCGCTTTCAACAGCGCGCGATGCTGTGATCTGACCCAGGTACCAAATCATGGCAATTTACTCAGTGTAAGCTTCGGAAGCTCCTCAATACCGTATTCAAAAAGTAGTGCGGATTTTTCGTTTGACGGCGTCAGTGGGGAGGCAAAGCCCACCAATTGCAAAAACATGCCCTCTTGGCTCGCAGGCCGCTCTAATACAGTAACAATTCATGCCGCCTCCGACACTGCCTTAAAGTTGCACCAAACAAAACATTCCCTATGTACTTAGTCAAGATCCGTTCCACATCATATAGCGGAACTGACTGTATCAATTATCCGAGGGAATAAATCGGATTACACCTCACTCCAATCAAATACTACCTGAAAGGTTAGAGCGGCCGCGGGCACCAGTATCAGCTTAATACGCTCCTTATAATAGGAGTTGAAGTCCCAGCCAAAAACTAACACTGGGTGACGCCGAGATTTAAGCACGAGCACCTGCTATGTTTATATCACCACTAAGCTAAGCCGTTTTCATTGTGAGCAAGCTATATTTGTTTGAGGTGCAAACATTTGACACTGCACAACAACCCTATAAAGTGTCATTGCCATTTTTTGATGAACCGCGCGGCCAGTTAGCGCACAGAGGAGAGTTCCAGTGAATAATAAAATACTCGCTATCGCGGCCACCTTAATGCTGGCCGCCTGCGGTGGCAGCAGCAGTTCAAGCAGTAGCAGCCACGCCCAGCCTCCTCAAGAGGGCCCGGCGAACGATCGAGCCACCGTGCAGGTGCTCTCGAACCGCCCCGACCTCGTTTCGGCCGGTGATGTGTTGATTGAGGTCATATTAAAAGACGCTCAATCCGCCGAAGACCTCATCTTGCGCCTCAACAATGTTGATGTAAGCAGCGCGCTACAAGCCACTCCAAACAACCCGCTGCGCCTACTAGGCCTAGTGGACGGCTTAAGCCTTGGCGAAAACACCATCAGTTCCAATATCGGCAATAGTATCACCGTGATCAACCACCCCTCGGGCGGACCAGTTTTTACCGGCCCTCATATCCAGCCTTGGGAGTGCCAAGATGGCGCTGCGGACGAGGATTGCAACCAGCAAGTAGAATATCTCTGGCTGTACAAGTCGAGCAACCCGACGCTAAGCGGCTTGCAGCCATATGATCCCGAAAACCCAGCCGACGATGTCGCCACCACCACGACCGATACCGGTGAGACACTGCCATTTATTGTGCGCCAGGAAAATGGCTATCAGGCCCGCGATCAGTACAGTATTTTCACCCTGCACAAAACCGGCGAAGACTGGACCCCAATTCAGCCACAATCCCAGTGGAATCGTCGCTTATTAGTTACCCACGGCGGCAATTGCCGAGGCGACCACGACACCAGTTCGCCCCGCACAGATGACTACGCAGGTACGATCCCAGGAAATCCGCTCATCGAGCAGTCGTATATTACCGCCCTGAGCATGGGCTGGTCGGTACTCTCTACTGCGCAGTTAAACTTGGGCCACAACTGTAATTTAAGCTATCAAGCAGAATCGCTAATGATGGCCAAAGAGCATTTTATTGAACAGTATGGCGAGCTGCGTTACACCGTAGGCACAGGTTGCTCTGGCGGCGCAATTACCCAAAACATGATCGCCAATGCATACCCTGGCTTGTATCAGGGCTTGTTAACCACCTGTACTTACCCAGATGTAATGAGTACCGCAACCCAGTTTGCCGACTACCATATGCTGCTGCGCTACTTTGGTATTACCGCCGATAACCCTGTGGCGCCAACCTCCCGCGATGGCACTGTCTATGCGATACCTCAACAAAACGAAATTTACGGTCACGTGAACGGTATTGTTAATGCCACGGTAGCTGACACCGCGCTGTTTGGCGAGGCAGTAGACCCCGCATCTGCCTGCGGCGGCGTGAGCGCTGAAGAGCGCTTTGATCAAGACACCAATCCCGGCGGCGTGCGCTGCGATGTAATTAGCTTTATGGAAAATATGGTTGGTGAGCGCGAGCGCGTCCCTGCTGCCGATCCGCTGAGCGACCGCTGGTCACAAATTGAAAAAGATCTTGGCTATGGTTTTGCCGGATTCCCACTGGGTAACGAAGGCGTACAGTACGGCTTAATCCCTCTGCAAGAAGGCACTATCAGTCCTGCACAATTTTTAGCCTTGAACACAAATATCGGCGGTTTAGACCCTAGCTTGAATGTGACCGCGGGCCGTATGAAAGCAGATTACCCAGCGCTGCCCAATGCCTACCGGACCGGCATTTTGAATACCATAGTGAATATGGATACTGTGCCGATTATAAATATGACTGGGCCTGATCCAGGTGCGGCACACGACGCCGTGCACGGCTATTGGGTGCGCTGGCGTCTTGAACGTGAATTTGGTCACCGCGACAACTTTGTACACTGGGGCGGCCTTACCGCCTTGGTCGGTGATCTCAACTATATGAATCAGTCACTGGTCGCAATGGCGTCTTGGTTAGACGCCATTGAGGCAGATACTAGTGTGACGCCACTGGCCCAGAAAATCATTACCAACAAGCCCGCCGACGTGCAAGACCAGTGTAGCGGCGTACCCGGCGAAATGTGTCCAGAGGAGTTGATGACGGTATTTGGCACGCCTCGCACCCAAGCCGGCGCTGACAAATACGGCGATCAAATACAGTGTCAGTTAAAACCCTTTAGCCGTGCGGATAATTACGGACTGGGTAATACCGTTTGGCAGGAAGCAGACTGGCTGCTACTGGAGCAAACCTTTACAACTGGCGTTTGCGACTGGTCTAAGCGGCCATTGGAGTGGCAGCGCACGGTGACATGGCTAAAGTATCAAGATGATAAAGGCGACGTGATTACCGGTGGCGAGCAGATGACACCCGCTGATTTCCCAGCGGGCTGGGCAAGCCCCGCCTTTTCTAAAACATGGGAACCCGGCTGGCAGCAACCCTGAAACCTAATTAGCTAATGACTGAGGTAATAGCGCTTTGCGCACAAACTGCCCACCTTGAACTCAGTGAGATGATAAAGCACAGCAATAAAAAAGGGCGCCGATGGCGCCCTTTTTTATACATAGCCGCTTAATTAAAACTGTAAGCGGGCATTTACGCCGATCTCATCAGTATCTAAATCGCCGATAAAACTGCGGCTTATATTGGCGCCAACTGAAAACTGCGGCACCACATAAACTCGAATTCCCGCACCTAAAACGGCACCGGTATCTGAGTCACCGTAATCTGCATCTTGGTAGGCCAAGCCACCCATCAAATTACCTTCAATATTATTGGTCAACCAGGTTCTGGTCATGGCGCTACCCGTCAGCGTATCGACATCCACATTATCAAAGGCAGGATTTTTGCTATCTGACTCGGCAAAACTATAGTCCAGCGCCAAAACCAAATCACTGCGTTCCGACATTCTCATGGGGTGACCGACACCAATGCTGACCGTATCGAACTCCAAGTTTTTATTAACATCGAGATTACCCAAGGAGCCTCGAATGAAAATATTTTTATCCAGCGCTAGAGAGCCGCCACCATAAATATAATCGGCGTCTTCATTGTCGATATCCACATCAGCAAAACCGCCCTCAACATAGGTGTAGCTAAAGTCTTTGGCGTATAGCGGGCTTGCGCCAATAACACCTAAGATACCTACGGCTAGTAATACTTTTTGCTTATTTAACATCATCATCTATCTCCGTTGCGTTGATACCGGATTTAGACTGGAGATTAAGACACAGTTCCTAGATTTCAGAGAGAGTGTGACTTATCTACATAAACAGTTGAAAACAAAGACATTAAGGGAACTTAGTTACAATTGGCCTGCCCAACTACGCTTCCAACAAAAAAGTGACCGGGCCGTCATTAAGCAAACTGATCTGCATATCAGCGCCAAACTGACCACTGGCAACCACACCATGCTGAGCTCGCAATTCAGTTAGCGCAAACTCATACAGCATCTCTGCACGAACCGGTTCTGCTGCTGTCGAGAAGCCTGGCCGCCGGCCTTTTTTAGTATCCGCTGCCAAAGTAAATTGGGAAACCAATAACACCCCCCCGGCAACGTCGACCACAGACTGATTCATTTTACCGTCGCTATCGGAAAACACTCGATACTGAAGCAAACGCGTCATCATTTTACTTATCGCGGCTTCGTCATCGTGCTTTTCTAGCCCTAAAAAAACCAACAAACCCTGCGCAATCTCACCAACACACCCACCATCAACTTCCACGCGGGCAAATTTAACCCGCTGCAATAACGCTTTCATTGAAACCTATATTATAAATTTACAAAAAATTGATTAGCCGTAAAGCCATGCGGCGCCCCAAAGGCCTCAGCGCTCACCGCCCCCCGTCAAACACCGATCAATAACTCAATTCACCATTGCTAAGCAACTTGGCAATATCGTTACTGGCCTTAATTAAAGCATCAGTAATACTTGGTTCAAACGCCGAGTGACCGGCATCGCGAACAATGTGCAACTCGGCATTAGGCCAACGCTGATGTAGCTCCACGGCACTCTCTAAAGGACAGATCATATCGTAGCGCCCCTGCACAATAATACCGGGAATGTCTTCTATTTCGGGCATGGCCACTAATAACTGGTTATCCTCCAAAAAGCCCTCGTTCACAAAGTAATGGGTTTCAATATGCGACATCGACACCGCGGTATGCGCATCCATGAGATGATCTTCAACATCGTGATTCGGCCGCAGCGTCGAGCAGCGCGCCTCCCAAAGCGACCACGCCTTGGCCGCTGACATCCGCGCCAATTCATTTTCACCATGCAATACGCGGTGATAAGCCTCTATCCAATTCTCACCTTCGCGACGTAACACGGACTCACTAAAATCTCGCCAGTAATCGGGAAATACACGACTGGCACCACCCTCGCTATAAAACCAGCTCAACTCCTTCGGACGACACAAAAAGATTCCTCGCAAAATCATCGCCAACACCCTCGCTGGCTGCGCTTGCGCATAAGCTAAACCCAGAGTCGATCCCCACGAGCCACCGAACACCACCCATTTATCAATCGCAAGAAACTCGCGAATACTTTCCATGTCAGCGATCAAGTCTTGGGTGGTATTGTTTTGTAAACAGGCGTGGGGCTCTGAATGACCACAACCCCGCTGATCGAACAAAATAATGCGATAGCGCTCTGGGTCAAAAAAGCTCCGCGCCTTTGGACTGCAAGCAGCGCCAGGGCCACCGTGCACAAAAATCACCGGAATACCATCGGGGTTACCAGACTCTTCTAAATACAGAATATGAGGCGCCTGAACCGGCAGTTGATGGGTTTTATAGGGCTTTATATCGGGAAATAAGGTGAGCATAGCGTTGACCACATCCAATTAATGCACTGGATTAGTGTAGCGCAGACTGCGCCTTAACGCTCAGATGAATAATTCGGCGGCCTAGAACAGACCGCCGAGGAGCCACCTACTTAGACAGTAAGCAGCTCTTTACTAAATTACTTAGGAGCGCGTTTACGCTCGTTTTCTTTCAGTAGTTTTTTACGCAGACGGATGCTTTTTGGCGTTACTTCGACCAATTCATCATCTTCGATGAATTCTAAAGCTTGCTCCAAAGTGTGTTTGATGTGCGGCGACAGAGTCAGCGCTTCATCAGTACCCGAGGCGCGAACGTTAGTCAGCTGCTTGGCACGAGTCGGGTTAACCACTAGGTCGTTAGCACGGTTGTGCAGACCAATGATCTGGCCTTCATACACTTCAGCGGCGTGGCCCATAAACAAACGACCGCGATCCTGAAGGTTAAACAGACCGTAGCTCAGCGTTTTACCACCAACCATCGACACCATTACACCGTTCTGACGGCCAGCTAATTCGCCGCCCTTCACTTCGCCGTAGTGATCGAAAACGGTAGTCATAATACCGCTACCAGAAGTCATAGTCAGGAATTGACCACGGAAACCAATCAGGCCACGTGCAGGCGCGAGAAACTCAAGTTTTACGCGACCTTTACCATCAGGCTCCATATTGGTCATCTCGGCCTTACGCAGGCCAAGCTCTTCCATAACCGAACCTTGGTGCTGCTCTTCAACATCGATTACCACGTGCTCAAAAGGTTCTTGAACTACGCC
The DNA here is from genome assembly GCF_040892635.1 of Zhongshania guokunii. Taxonomy (NCBI): domain Bacteria; kingdom Pseudomonadati; phylum Pseudomonadota; class Gammaproteobacteria; order Cellvibrionales; family Spongiibacteraceae; genus Zhongshania; species Zhongshania guokunii. Next base: position 49,486 of record NZ_JBFRYA010000015.1, read on the forward strand.
ATCAACCATTTTCGTTACAACTTCAGGGCGGGAAACACCCATTTCGAAGCCTTCGCGACGCATGGTTTCGATCAGTACCGACAAATGAAGCTCACCACGGCCAGATACTTTGAATTTATCAGGAGTTTCGCCTGGCTCAACACGCAGTGCCACGTTGTGGATCAGCTCTTGGTCTAAGCGATCGCGAATATTGCGCGAGGTAACAAACTTACCTTCTTTACCAGCAAACGGTGAATCGTTTACTTGGAAAGTCATGCTTACGGTTGGCTCGTCAACAGTCAATGGCGGCAGCGCTTCTGGGTGACCTGGCGCGCACAATGTATCGGAGATATTCAAACCTTCAATACCGGTTACACAAACGATTTCGCCAGCCTTGCCTTCAGGTACTTCAACCCGTTCCAGACCGTAGTAGCCCATAACGGTGAGCAGCTTACATTTACGAGATTTACCGTCAGCACCAACCACAACCAGCTGGTCATTGGCTTTCATGGTACCGCGAGTAATACGACCAACACCGATAACGCCAACATAGCTATTGTAATCAAGCGCCGAGATTTGCATCTGCAATGGACCAACAGCATCAACTTCAGGCGTTGGCACCTTGTCGACAATCATTTGGAACAAGGGGGTCATATCTTCAGCAAGATCATTAAAATCTAGACCAGCAACACCATTAATGGCCGAAGCGAAAATAATGGGGAAATCTAACTGCTCGTCGGTAGCGCCAAGACGATCAAACAGGTCGAACACCTGATCGACAACCCAGTCTGGACGTGCGCCAGGACGGTCAACTTTGTTAACAACCACAATCGGGTTCAAGCCTTGCTCAAACGCTTTTTGAGTTACAAAGCGGGTCTGCGGCATGGGACCATCAACAGCGTCAACCAGCAGTAATACGCTGTCTACCATAGACAATACGCGTTCAACCTCACCACCAAAATCGGCGTGCCCAGGGGTGTCTACGATGTTAATACGGTAGCCGTTCCACTCAATAGCGGTGTTTTTGGCAAGGATGGTAATACCGCGCTCTTTCTCCTGGTCGTTGGAGTCCATGATTCGCTCGGAATCTTGGTTACGGCGATCAAGGGTTCCCGATTGACTCAACAGTTTATCCACTAGCGTGGTTTTACCGTGGTCAACGTGGGCGATAATGGCGATATTGCGCAGCGTATCAATCATGGAGGGGCTTCGTTGTTGGATAAAATGGCCGCGCATTATACAACAAGCCCGCCCCTCATAGCAGCATGAAGTCACATATCTTCTTGGCAAAATCTACTAATTACGATTAAAAGAACAAAATCAACGTCTTGGGCATCCACCAGATACCCGCTACAATCAATCCACGCCTAATTTTCCCTCTTCTTGAAGGATAGCACTGCAATGACCACAGCAAATGTGACCTGGAAAAGCCGCTGGACCTTTATTTTGGCCGCCACAGGCTCGGCAGTGGGTTTGGGCAATATCTGGAAATTCCCTTATATCGCCGGTGAATACGGCGGCGGCGCCTTTGTGTTGGTCTATCTTGGCTGCATATTATTGATTGGGGTTCCGGTCATGATCGCCGAAATCATGGCTGGCCGCGCCGGCCGCAGCGACCCTGTACACAGTATGGCCAAGCTCGGCCGCGAAGCGGGCAAGTCCTCATATTGGGGCGCCGTGGGCGCCGCCGGTATTATTGCCGGCCTTATGATCATGATGTTTTACAGCGTAGTTGCTGGCTGGGCACTGGAGTATGTCGCGCAAAGCGTGATGGGGGCCTATAGCAATGCCTCTACCCCCGAGATAGAAGCTAACTTCAGCAACTTACTTAGCGACAACACCCAGCAAACTATATGGCATTCACTGTTCACCCTAATCACGGCAAGCGTCGTTGCTGCCGGAGTTGCCAATGGAATAGGTAAAGCGGTGGAGATACTCATGCCAATTTTGTTTGGCTTTTTGCTGCTATTACTCGGTTACAGCTGGCTTAATGGCGACTTTAGCGCGGGCCTGCATTTTATGTTCGACACCGATTTTAGCAAACTAACCGGTGAAGCCGTATTAGTGGCCATGGGCCACGCCTTCTTTACATTGAGTTTGGGCATGGGCGCAATCATGGCCTACGGCGCCTACTTTCCAGGCCAATCATCGATTGGCAAAACTGTACTCGCCATCGCCGCCCTCGATACCATTATCGCGCTAGTTGCCGGCATGGCGATGTTCCCCCTAGTCTTTGCCAATGGCCTCACTCCAGGCCAGGGCCCAGGCTTAATGTTTGTCACCCTGCCCATCGCCTTTGCCAATATGAATGGCGGCCTATTTTTTGGCACCATCTTTTTCAGTTTAGTTAGTATTGCCGCACTCAGTTCGTCAATATCCTTGATTGAACCCGGTGTGGCCTGGCTGGAAAAATACGGTGTAAAAAGACCGCTATCAACATTCGGGCTGGCGGGTATCGCGTGGCTTGGCGGTTTAGCGTGTATTCACTACGGCGCGGTGTTTGATGCACTGGACTATATTACCGCCAATATCATGTTACCCATTGGCGGCTTATTAATTGCGATATTTGTCGGCTGGGTACTACCCGTCAGCACTACCGCGGCCGAAGTAAGCATGGGCCGCGGCTTTGTCTTTAAAGCCTGGCGAATAGCGCTGCGCTATATCGCTCCAGCGGGTATCCTGCTGGTCTTTTTAAACAGCCTTAAACTCATTTAAATAGGATCCCTATCTGTGCGCAACCCGCTATTAAATACTTTTATTATTGCCAGCTTAGTTCTGTTTGGCGGCCTCTATTATTACAGCGGCCAAGTGGAAGACCACTACAGCGACAACGCCGCCCGCTATTTAAATGCATCGCTAGGAAGTATTTCAAGCTGGCAGGTGGCAGATCTAAAAGCCCAGCTATCGGCCGAGACCCTAGCCAAAGTCGACGATGAGCAGCTAGCCAAGCTTTGCGCTGACTATGCCCACCTTGGTCAGTTTCAATCTATGGAACAGCCCTTGTTCTCACGTTTAAGCGGCGCACTGTCACTATTTAGCGAGCCACCGAAGCTTAGCTACAGCAGCAATGTTCACTTTGAACACGGCAATGCGGTAATGACCGCTACCCTGACCTTAGAGCAGCAGCGCTTCAAACTGTACAACCTCAACCTCGGCAAGCCTGAACAAAACGCGACCAACTAAGTAATTTCACACTGGCAATAAATGCGGCTGCAGATGAACGCGAGCGGATTTCGGCAGCGGTATTGGCCGGTGCTCGCTATTGACACAAACGAGGGTCGACTCCCCCTCGGCAACCAGCTCGCTACCCTCTTCCGAGTAAAGACATTGCCGCAAGCTAAAACTGCTGTTACCAATATGCAGCACCCACGCCTTACCGCGCAGCATACGGCCATGATGCCACTCTCGGCGAAAATTTAAGCCCACCGCAGCCATAATCAAGCCAAAGTTATCCGCACCCTCACCTTCTCCAAAGCCCGATTGATCAAGCCAATCGACCCGCGCTTCTTCTAAATAGCGAAAATACTGCACGTGATTAATATGACCCATACTGTCTTGATCTGCCCAGCGCGGCTTAATTAACACATCAAACAAAGGCGCAATTGTAGTTTCACTCATGATGGACGGTACACCTTTACGTTTTCAAAACCCTGCTCCACCAAATGCGAGGCATGGAGACGACTCATTACGCCCTTATCGCAATACAGCATATAAGTGCGCGCTTGGTCGAGCTGGGCAAAGCGGCTATGTAGCTCGTAAAAAGGGATGGCCTGCACTTCGCTTGTCATTAACTTCAATGGTTTGCGATCAACCTCATCAGGGTGGCGCACGTCGACAATAACTGCATCTGGCAATGGAATCGGTAAAGACTCAACGGCGGCTACCGTCAAATCCTCGTCGGCAAGCGCGTCAATATTGATGTAATTTGCCGCGGCAATCGCCCGTTCTAGCACCGCAAAATCAAAATTCGCCTCTTGAGCCGCAATTTTTTCGGGCTTGGCGCGGGTGGTCGGCTTAACCGAAATCACCCCGCAGTACTCAGGCATATTGGCCGCGAAGGCCTCGGTGCCAATTTTGGCAGCAATATTGATGATATCGAGCTTGTCAGCACAGATTAGTGGACGCAGCACCAAGGTGTCGGTGACTTGATCGATGACCGATAGGTTCTGCAAAGTCTGACTGGAAACCTGGGCCACCGCCTCGCCGGTAACCAAGGCCGCCACCTCCAACTCAGCTGCGACTTGCGATGCGGCACGCAGCATCATGCGTTTGAGAATAACGCCCATTTGCGAGTTCTCAACATTTTTCAGGATTTCACCAACCACATCTTCAAAGGGCACACTAACAAACTTCACGCGATGGGAGGCGCCGTATTTAAGCCACAAATACAAGGCGACCTCTTTTACTCCAACCTCATGCTCGCGCCCGCCAAGATTAAAAAAGCAAAAATGCGTACGCATGCCGCGCTTCATGGTTAGATAGCTTGAAACTGTCGAATCAAAGCCACCCGAGATAAGCGACACAGCTGCATCGATCGTGCCCAGCGGAAACCCCCCAAGACCTTCAAGTCGCCGATTCACAATATAAACCAGATCCTGACGCACCTCGATACGCACCGTCACATCGGGATTGTGCAAATCCACACCCGCTGACTCAACGTGCTGATTCAGCCCCCCGCCCACATAGCGCTCAACTTCACTAGAATTAAAGTCGTGTTTACCCACCCGTTTACAACGCACCACAAATCGCTTACCGCGCAGGCTATCGCCAATGGCAAGGCGAGTTTTTTCGTAAATATCGTGCACATCCACCAGAGGATATTCCAGCACTTCAACAAAGTGTGAAATACCTGGCGTATTACTGAGTACCGCAACAAAACCAGCGATGACCTCGGGGTCCTCACTAGCGGTTTCAATAGTTATCCTGTCCCAATCGCGAATAATCTCTAGGTTCGGGTCTAGCGGCAGCAGTAACTTACGCAAATTGTCGCGCAGCTGCCGAGTAAATTTCTTGCGAACCGGTTTACTCTTGATGATGATTTCAGGAAATAATTTAACGAGGAATTTCATTTAACGACCGAAAAAATTGGAGGGCCGCCTATTATACCCCCTCAGCCTTACAGGGGGCAGCCCGCCTTTAACGCACAAAAATAGTGCTAAATTTCAACACAAGCACCAATATGGCGCAGGCTTTTTAGCTTCATGCACAAGCTTTAAGCAAAACGATTAAACGCCATTGCGAAGTAATACTATGAAATAGCCTAATATCGGCATGTTTATTGCCTTTTCAGTTCGCAGATTGCGTCGCTATGCGGCACAATACAATGCGAATATAATCAACACTCCTCGGCGATGCCGAATTCAAACTTACTCTCTCTATCTGGAGGACGAACATAATGTCAGAGAACACTCTGCAGTTAATCGCCGAAAATGACGTGAAGTGGGCGGACATGCGCTTTACCGATACCAAGGGCAAAGAGCAACACGTCACTATTCCGGCAACAGACGTCGATGTAAGCTTTTTTGAAGACGGCAAAATGTTTGACGGTTCATCCATTGCCGGCTGGAAGGGCATTAACGAATCCGACATGATCCTGATGCCTGACGACTCCGCATCGGTTCTTGATCCCTTTACCGAAGAATCTACTATTATCATCCGCTGCAATATCGTAGAGCCATCTACTATGCAGGGCTACAACCGCGATCCACGCTCTATCGCCCAACGCGCCGAAGACTATATGCGCGCATCTGGCATTGCCGATAACGCACTATTTGGCCCCGAGCCCGAGTTTTTCATTTTTGACGATGTTAAATGGAAAGTTTCAATGGAAGGCGCTAGCTATGCGATTGCCTCTGACGAAGCGGCCTGGAAATCAGGCGACAACTTTGAAGAAGGCAACACCGGCCATCGCCCAGGTGTTAAAGGCGGCTACTTCCCCGTACCACCAGTCGACAGCCTCCACGACCTGCGTGGCGCCATGTGTAATGCCATGACCGATATGGGCCTGACCATTGAAGTACACCACCACGAAGTAGGCACAGCTGGTCAGTGTGAAATCGGCGTTGGCCCAAACACCTGCGTTAAAAAAGCGGATGAAGTACAGATCCTCAAGTACTGTGTACACAATGTTGCCCACGCCTACGGCAAAACCGCAACATTTATGCCTAAGCCTATCGTTGGCGACAACGGCAGCGGCATGCACGTTCACATGTCTCTGAGCAAAGACGGCACCAACCTATTTGCTGGCGACGTATACGGCGGCCTGTCTGAAACCGCCCTGTTCTACATTGGCGGTATCATCAAGCACGCTCGCGCTATTAACGCCTTCACCAACGCCTCTACCAACTCGTATAAGCGTCTGGTTCCCGGTTTTGAAGCACCGGTAATGCTGGCTTACTCAGCACGTAACCGCTCTGCCTCTATCCGTATTCCTTTTGTACCAAACCCCAAAGCGCGTCGCGTTGAAGTTCGCTTCCCAGACCCGTCAGCTAACCCTTACCTCGCGTTTGCGGTAATGCTAATGGCTGGTCTTGACGGCATTCAAAACAAGATCCACCCCGGCGACGCTGCAGATAAAGATCTGTACGACCTACCTGCAGAAGAAGCCGCATCAATCCCAACCGTTGCTTCTAGCCTAGACCAGGCCCTGCAGGCACTGGATGCGGATCGTTCATTCTTAACCGCCGGCGGCGTTTTTGACGACGATACTATCGATGCTTACATCGCCCTTAAGTCTCAGGAAGTTGAGCGCCTAGCCATGACAACTCACCCCGTTGAGTTCGATATGTACTACAGCGTTTAAACCATACTGCGCTTAAAAAGCCCGCTTCATGCGGGCTTTTTTGTACCTACAACCTCCCTTTATTCATTCCCGCTACACACCTACCACACCATTCGCAAAGCTTGCACTCCTCCGCGCTTCACCACATCATAGAGCCATTAAATACCGAGGTGCTGTATGGCTCGCTACCTACTCCTAATTTGTTCCATGCTGCTTAGCAGCCTTAGCTTTGCCACTGAAATTTACCGCTCTACCGACCAATACGGCAACACTGTGTTTTCTGACAAAGCGCCAAAGAACAGCACCCCAGTGAAACTCCCACCCACCAATACCACCCCAGCAACTGACGTTAGTAATCGCCCCAACCACCGCCCCACTAGCATTAACGTAAGCCCCGACAACCGAATCACAATTCAATCCCCCAACAACGGCGCCATTATCGCCAATGGACTCATCGCCACCACCGTTAGCACTAGCACCCAAAATCCACTAGATCCCTCACAGCGCATCGTCTTTAGCCTAGACAATGACACCCTCACTCGCTCCAGCAGTACCCAATACACCATCCCCCGCCTAAGCCGTGGCCCCCATCGCATAGGCGCAAGCATCATCGACGAGCACGGCAGGCAAATTAGCAAAGACGCCGTCGACATCATGGTGTATCTGCCAGGAAACTAAGCAAAGCCTATAATTTACGCACCAATTTGGAGCTTAACCCTCTATACTAAGGGCAGGAACGCCCGCAAATATTGCGCGCCACCACCGCTGGCAACGCACTAAATTGGGACCCTCATCACATGAGCCCCTCGAAAGCCGTCGATATTGCCAGTTGAACCACCCAAACTCGCTTGGCCTAGAAATTGCTTTGAGCTAATGCATTACGAACATAATGGCGACGCTATGCCCCCGAGTAATATCCACCATCAAATTCTCGACAACCTTAAAACGGCGATCTTATTGGTAGAGCCGAACCTGACTGTGAGCTATATAAATCCCGCGGCAGAGGCTTTATTGGCGGTGTCAGATCAACGTATTCACGGCGAAGCGATCACCAAGCTATTCCACGAGCAAGAAGACACGCTTGTAAAATTACTCGACGCCATTAACAACTGTGAGGCTTATACCAAACGCGAGACTGTTCTAACCTTGCGCTCAGGCATTGAAATTACCGTCGATTACGCCGTAACCCCAGTTACTGAAAATCGCCGCACCTCGCTCATCATCGAATTACAGCCGCTGGATCGACTTATTAGAATCAGTCGCGAAGAAGGCCTATTGTCGTCACAGCAAAATAGTCAGGCGCTAATACGCGGTATTGCCCACGAGGTTAAAAACCCCCTTGGCGGCCTCCGCGGTGCAGCGCAGCTATTAGCAAGAGAGCTCAGCGACCCCAAACTCCATGACTACACCAATATCATCATTGAAGAGGCCGACCGGCTGCGCAATTTGGTCGACACCATGCTCGGACCTCACCGCGCACCTGAAAAACAATTGACCAATATCCACGAAGTCTTAGAGCGAGTGCGCCAACTCGTCGAAGCTGAAAGCGAAGGCTATATCCGCATAATTCGCGACTACGACCCAAGCATTCCCGATATTCTTGGCGACCGCGAACAACTCATTCAGGCATTTTTAAATGTCACTCGCAATGCCCAACAAGCACTGCGCCAACAGGGTAACGAAGAGAGCGACCCCACGATAATTATTCGTACTCGCACCTTGCGCCAGCTCACTATTGGCACTCACCGCCACCGCTTGGTGTGCAGTGTCGATATTATTGATAACGGCCCAGGCATCCCCCAAGACCTGCGCGCATCAATTTTTCTGCCCATGGTCAGTGGTCGCGCAGAGGGCACAGGCTTAGGCCTTTCAATTGCACAATCCATACTCAATCATCATAACGGACTAATCGAATGCAGCAGCGAGCCTGGTAACACCACCTTCTCACTGCATATTCCGCTGGAGCACGCCTCATGAGCCAAACCAATGCTGTCTGGATAGCTGACGACGATCGATCGATACGCTGGGTGCTCGAAAAAGCCCTGAACCAAGCCGGCATTATTACCCGCTGTTTCGAAAACGGCGACGGCTTGCTTAGCGAACTCGAATCGGAGGTACCCGACGCTATCATCAGCGATATTCGCATGCCCGGTATCGACGGCCTTAAATTATTATCACGCATTACCGCCGCCCACCCCGGTTTACCGGTAATTATCACCACCGCGCACTCCGACCTAGACAGCGCAGTAGCTTCCTACCAAGGCGGCGCCTTCGAGTATCTACCCAAACCCTTTGACGTTGACGATGCCGTTGCCACCACCCAGCGCGCACTGCAGCACGCCAACAAAAATCGCAATCTACTGCCCGAGCAAGCACCGCTTGAAACCACCGAGATTATCGGTGAAGCGCCAGCTATGCAGGAAGTTTTTCGGGCCATTGGCCGTTTGTCGCAGTCGAATATAACAGTGTTAATAAACGGAGAATCCGGTACTGGTAAAGAGTTGGTCGCGCAGGCGCTACACCGCCACAGCCCCCGCGCCACCAAGCCCTTTATCGCACTAAACATGGCCGCCATCCCCAAAGACCTAATGGAATCGGAACTGTTCGGCCACGAAAAAGGCGCCTTTACTGGCGCCAGCGCCCAGCGCCGCGGCCGCTTTGAACAAGCCAATGGCGGCACCCTGTTTTTGGATGAAATTGGTGACATGCCCGCCGATACCCAAACCCGTCTACTGCGGGTATTGGCAGATGGCGAATTTTATCGGGTAGGTGGTCACACGCCGGTCAAAGTTGATGTGCGCATTATTGCCGCAACCCACCAAAACTTAGAACAACTGGTTAAGAGCAACCACTTCCGCGAAGATTTATTTCACCGCATCAATGTTATTCGCATTCACCTGCCCAAGCTTTCAGAGCGCCGCGAAGACATACCCAAGCTCATGCAGCACTTTTTTACCCGCGCAGGCAATGAGTTAAACGTTGAACCCAAGCGTCTGCGCCCAGAAACCGAAGAATATTTGTGCCAGATGGAATGGCAGGGCAATGTTCGTCAATTGGAAAACACCTGCCGCTGGCTGACAGTGATGGCCTCAGGTCGCGAAATTCATGTCGACGACCTACCGCCAGAACTACTAGAGCGCCCCCAAGGCGAAGCCGCGCCCGCCTCTAACTGGCAGGACAACCTCAAACGCTGGGCAGACCAAGAACTAATGCTGGGCCGCGAAAAACTACTCGACCGCGCCGTACCTCAGTTTGAACGCATCATGATCGAAGCCGCCCTGCGCCACACCCACGGCCGCCGCCGCGACGCCGCAAACCTGCTCGGCTGGGGACGCAACACCCTGACCCGCAAGATTAAGGAATTAGGAATGGGTGGAGATGATGAGGATTAATCGACGCTAAATGCGTTACGGGAGACGGGAGATGCTTAAAAGTAAAAAAGCGGTGCAGAGCTCGCTTGGCCTTTGCATTTTCCGTCTCCCGTCAAGCGTCTCCCACTCCGAGCTGGCCTCAGACCTGAGCCCCTAAAAATCCCACTTGCCGCCACGCCTCATAACTCACCAGCGCGACCGTATTCGATAAATTCAAACTGCGGGCTTCGGCCATCATTGGCACGCGCAAGCAGTGTTCCTGCCCTAAACTTTCCCGCACTGCTGGCGGTAGACCCGAAGTTTCTGAACCAAACAGCAGCACATCATCGGCTTCAAATTTAGCATCGGCATAATTGCGACTGCCCTTGGTGGTTAGCGCAAATATCCGACGGTCGCCCATCGCCGCTAAAAAACTGGGGTAATCAGGGTAGCGAGTCACCCGCGCCAGTTCGGCATAATCTAGTCCCGCACGTCGCAACTTTTTCTCCTCCATATCAAAACCCAGCGGTTCGATCAGATGAAGATGGCAGCCATTATTGGCAACTAGACGAATAATATTACCGGTATTGGGGGCAATGCGCGGCTCGTACAGGGCAATATGGAACATAGCTGGGGCACCAAAAAAACTAAGTGGCTAATGACAATATAGGAGATAAAAAAATACCGCATACCGAGTAATCAGCAATGCGGTATTTTGAGCCTAGCGCCAGAAATTAGTGTGTCGTAGACGCCGCTTCTGCCTGACGAGCAGCCGCTTCTTCGGCTTGGCGATAAAGTGCTTCAAAGTTCACTGGCTGCAGCGCCAACGCAGGGAACCCACCTTTAACCACCAGCGAATCAACCGCTTCACGCAAATACGGAAACAGCATATTAGGACAAGCTATGCCAAGTAGCTGACGCAATTGCTCGCCTTCAATACCTTCGGCCATAAACAAACCAGCTTGATGAATTTCCACCAAGAAAGCAGTTTCGTCATCTTCAAGCTTGGCGGTGATCGTCACCGTAAGAACCACTTCATAGGTATTGTCAGCCACCGCTTTGCTGCGGGTATTGAGGTCAACCTGTATTTTTGGTTTCCACGCCTTGGTAAAAATTAATGGGCTAGCGGGAGACTCAAAAGATACGTCTTTAGTGTAAATACGCTGTAAGGCAAATTTGGCTTGAACGGGCGTTTCTTCTGGCATTGTTTTCCGTTTCCTAAACTAATTTAAAGGGTTATAACGTATATAAGGCCTAGTACCGCAATTAACAAGGTAACTATGATGCAATCAGCGCATCTAATTTGGCGCCACGCTCTAAGGCATATAATTCGTCGCAGCCTCCCACATGGGTCTCGCCAATCCAAATCTGCGGTACCGTGCGCTGACCACTGCGCTTGGCCAAGTCGCTGCGCAAATCATTGCGGCCATCTACCGGAATTTCATCAAAGGCCACGCCCTTGCTAGTCAACAACTGCTTGGCGCGAACACAAAAAGGACAAAATCGCGTTGTGTAGATCGTTACCTGTGCCATTTCCACCTCTTTTATAACATCTTCATTTACGCAAAACACCGTTTTACAAAATGCGGGCCAGCTTTATTTCTTTACCAGTGGCATTTGCATTATCTGCCACTCAGATACACCACCCTTTAGACGGTACACCTGGCTATAGCCTAGCGAGCCCAGCTTTTTACCGGCAGCGCTAGCGTGTTGCCCCATCTTGCAAACCAATACCAGCGGCTTGTCTTTTTCAACGTGGTCGGCAATTTCTTTCTCTAATTTGGAGAACGGTAGATTGACCGAGCCTAGGATGTGGCCCTTGCTGAACTCAGCTTTGTCGCGCAGATCAATCACTACTGCCTCCTGCTGATTCACCAAATTCACCATTTGCTGTGGGCTAAGGCTCTTACCAGCGCGACGCTGCTCATGAAAACTAAGCAGCAATAGGCAAGAAATTAATGCCGACACTAATATCCACTGCTCAGCAACAAAGGGGATTAATTTATCCATGAAAACATCTCTTTATGCCATGTGCGCTGCACAATTCGCGAAAAAAGCGAGAGTATACACTGCCAAGCGGCAATTCTCACCCACCCTCGCGTAGCCTCAACTCCTCGAAAAAGCTACAATGCAGCGTTTATCCTCAGTGTTCTAAAGTGTGAGATTTATGGCCAACACCCTAGCAAAAAAACCAGTCGTACTCGTCATCCTCGACGGCTTTGGCTATCGCGAAGACCCTAAAGACAACGCTATTTTCCACGCCAACACCCCGAACTGGGATCGCCTGTGGCGCGAAGCACCTCACACCCTTATATCTGGCTCAGGCCTTGATGTTGGTCTACCCGACGGCCAAATGGGCAATTCAGAAGTTGGCCATATGAGCCTCGGTGCTGGCCGCGTGGTTTACCAAAGTATTACCCGCATCGACAAAGCCATAAGCGACGGCGACTTTTACAGCAATCCGGTTTACACCGAGGCGGTAGATAAAGCTGTCAACGCAGGTAAAGCCGTGCACATTCTCGGCCTGCTCTCGGCGGGTGGCGTACACAGCCACGAGAATCACATTCTCGCGATGATTAAGCTTGCCGCCCAGCGTGGCGCCAAGCATGTTTATGTTCACGCCTTTTTAGACGGCCGCGACACCCCACCGCGCAGTGCTCAAGATTCGCTCGACAAGCTCGATGCACAATTTAAGGAGCTAGGCTGCGGCCGCACGGCATCAATGGTCGGCCGTTACTTTGCAATGGACCGCGACAACCGCTGGGATCGCGTTGAAAAAGCCTACGACTTACTCACCAACGGCGAGGCAGACTTCCGCTACGACAATGTGCGTGACGCCCTGCAAGCAGCTTACCAGCGCGACGAAAACGATGAGTTCGTCAGCGCTTCTGTTATTCAAAAAGCGGGGGACAGTGACGCCAAGATCAGCGACGGTGACAGCGTAATCTTCATGAACTTCCGCGCCGACCGCGCCCGTGAAATTACCCGCGCCTTTGTCGACACCGACTTCGATGGTTTTAAACGCAAAGTGCGCCCCGCGCTTGCAGAGTTTGTAATGACCACCGAATACGCCGACAGTATCCCCGCTGCCGTCGCCTACCCACCCAGCACCATGCACAATAGCTTTGGCGAGGTAATGGAAAAGCAAGGTAAAACTCAGCTGCGCATTGCCGAGACTGAGAAGTACGCCCACGTCACGTTTTTCTTTAGCGGCGGCCGTGAAGCGCTTTATGAAGGCGAAGATCGCAAACTGATCGCCTCACCAGATGTAGCCACCTACGATTTACAACCTGAGATGAGCGCCCCCGAACTGACTGACCAGCTAGTAGCGGCCATTCATAGCGGCAATTACGACACCATTATTTGCAACTACGCCAATGGCGATATGGTTGGCCACACCGGTGTATTTGAAGCCGCCGTTAAAGCAGTTGAAGCTCTAGATATTTGTATAAAACGCGTTACCGATGCAGTGTTAGAAGTTGGCGGCCACTGCTTGATTACCGCAGACCACGGCAATTGCGAACAAATGGTGGACTACGACGCCGGCCAAGCTCACACCCAACACACCACAGAACTGGTGCCATTAGTTTATGTGGGTAGCCGCCAACAAAAACTCCAAGAAAAGGGCGGAAAACTTGCCGACATCGCCCCCACTCTCTTGGGCTTAATGGCTGTGGAGCAACCCGCCGAAATGACCGGCGTAAATTTGCTTAGCGACATTTGAAACGGCCCGCGGCCTTGTCCAATCATATAAAACTCTGCCGCACTGCGCTGCTCGCACTATTGCTAGCAGTGCAGCTGGCAAGCAATGCCGTGGCCGAAGGCGAGGCGAGCAAACAGCAGCTCCAAGAGCTTAATAAAAAAATAGGCCATCTAAAAAAGTCTATTAGTAGCCAGCAAAGCGAGCGCAGCAAAACCGCCAAGGCACTGCAAAGCATAGAAAAAGATATTGGCGTCACCGCTGCTAAGCTGCATCGCGCCAAGCAAAAATCACAGCAACAACAGCAAAAATTAAACGAACTAGAAGCCCACCAACGCCAACTTCGCAGTCAGCAGCAAAGCCAAAAAACGCTTATTGCCGAGCACGTACGCAGCGCCTATGCGCTAGGCAAAGAAAGTCAGTTAAAGATGCTGCTGAATCAAGAAAACCCCGAAGAGCTCAGCCGTACCCTCACCTATTTTGACTATTTCAATCGTGCCCGCAGCGCTGAGTTGCACAAATACCGCGACACCCTTCAAGAATTAGATGACATCAAGCCCGCGATCACCGCCGAAGCGGCGGCCCTTGCCAACAGTCGCCGCGAGCTTGAACACCAACAACAAGCGCTGCATGAACAAAAGCAGCTGCGTGCGAAAGCCCTGGCCGGTATCGATACCGAGATCGCAAATTCAAGTATTTCACTAAACAGCCTCGACAAGCAGCGCAAAGATCTCGAGAGCGTGCTGCAAGCCGTTGAGCGCGAAGTGACCAATATTGCCATGCCTGCCAACTACAAACCCTTTAAAGCCCTGCGCGGCAAAATGCCCTGGCCCATTAACGGCAAACAATTAAATCGCTACGGCGCAGCCCGCCACGGCAGCTCGGTAACTTGGCAGGGCATTCAAATTAGTGGCAATGAAGGCGACGCCGTCAAAGCCATTCACAATGGCCGGGTAGTCTTCGCCGACTGGCTGCGCGGCGCCGGCCTACTGATTATTGTTGACCACGGCGGCGACTACCTCAGCCTTTACGCACACAACCAGAGCCTCTTGCGCAGCGAGGGCGACTGGGTGCGGGGCGGCGAAGGCATTGCCACTGTGGGCAATAGCGGCGGCCAGCGCCAAGCGGGACTGTATTTTGAAATACGCTATAAAGGACGCCCCACCGACCCGCGCAGCTGGTGCAACTAAGCCCACAGGAGGTTAGGCTAAATTAGCTAATTACAGCTCGGCAGCTTTCACCAGCAAAGCAAGCTACAATAAGCCTCGTTTTAAAAACGTTCTGGGAATCCGTTTTATGCCTGATATGTTTCGCCACACATTTTCTGCTTTGCTGGTATTGCTACTGGCAACGCCTACCCCACTGCTGGCCGACAAAAACAAAAACACCGACCAAGCGGAGCAGCTGGCCGATGCGAGCAGCCAAGGCCAACTACCTCTTCAGGCACTGCGTAATTTTGCAGATGTTTTTAACCAAATCCGCCTCAGCTACGTTGAAGAAGTCGACGACAAAACCCTGCTCGAAAATGCCATTCGGGGCATGCTAAGCGGCCTCGACCCCCACTCCGACTATCTCGACGCCAGCTCATTTGAAGACTTACAAAACCACACCACTGGCGAATTTGGCGGGCTCGGCATTGAAGTCGGCATGGAAAATGGCTTTATCAAAGTCATCACCCCAATCGATGACACTCCCGCCGAGCGGGCCGGCATTCAGCCCGGCGACCTAATTATTCAAATCGACAACAAGCCCATTAAAGGCATGAACCTGCAAGAAGCGGTCACTCTGATGCGAGGCCCCGCGGGCAGCAAAATTGTACTTACCATTTTACGCAACGGCATCAACGCGCCCTTTGAAGTGAAACTCAAGCGCGATGTAATTACCGTTGCCAGTGTGCGCGGCGAAATGCTCCAGCCTGGCTACGGCTATATTCGAATTTCACAGTTTCAAAGCCGCACCGGCCAAGACCTGAAAAAAGAATTAGCCACCCTCAACGCTGGCCGCACGCCCCTAAAAGGCCTAATTCTAGACTTGCGCAACAACCCAGGCGGCTTGCTGCAAGCCTCAGTGCAGGTCGTGGACGAGTTTATCAACGACGGCCTTATTGTTTACACTGAGGGCCGCCTACCCAACGCCTATAGCCGTTTTATGGCCAGCGCCAAAGCTCCCGCCGATGACACGCCAATGGTGGTATTAATTAATGGCGGCTCGGCCTCGGCCTCAGAGATTGTCGCTGGCGCTCTGCAAGACCACCAGCGCGCCCTTATTGTCGGCACCCAAAGCTTTGGCAAAGGCTCGGTGCAAACGGTACTGCCGCTTTCGGAAGAGAGCGCGATCAAACTCACCACCGCCCGCTACTACACGCCGAGTGGCCGCTCAATTCAGGCCCAAGGAATTATCCCCGACATCGTGGTAGAAAAGGCGCGTATTGAAACCTTAACCGCGGGCATTCAAGTAACCGAAGCCGATTTAGCTGGCCACCTTGGCCGTGGCGATGGCGCAGAGAGCGACAGTAATAGTCGCAAACAAGATAAAAAAGACAAGAACGACAGTAATGAATTAGCCGCCAATGACAACCAGCTTTATGAGGCGCTGAACTTATTGAAAGGCTTGCACATTATGTCTAGCGCCAAGAAGGCCTTGGCCAAAGCGAACAGCGAAGCAGAAACTGCAACAAAGTAAGCGGCAAGCAGAAAGACAGGAAAAAAACGGGCCGCGGCCCGTTTTTTTATAAGCGAACTTCTATTCCCCGCGCCGCCATATAAGCCTTGGCTTCTGGTACCGTGAACTCACCAAAATGGAAAATACTGGCGGCCAATACAGCGTCGGCACGACCTTCAATAATCCCATCGACTAGGTGGTCGAGATTACCCACTCCGCCAGAGGCAATCACCGGCACCGCTACCGCGTCGGATATTGCCCGCGTTAACGCCAAGTCGTAACCGGCCTTGGTGCCGTCGCCGTCCATGCTGGTCAACAGCACCTCACCGGCGCCGTTATTTACCATTTTAATCGCCCATTCCACCGCATTAATACCAGTGTGCTTGCGACCACCGTGGGTGAAAATTTCCCAGCGCGGGCGGCCATCTGCTTCGTCGGCAACGCGCTTGGCGTCAATAGCGATCACAATGCACTGAGAGCCAAAACGGTCGGCCGCTTCTTTTACAAAATCGGGGCGGTGAATGGCGGCGGAGTTAATCCCCACCTTGTCGGCACCGGCGTTAAGCATAGCGCGAATATCTTTAATCTCGCGAATACCGCCGCCAACCGTAAGCGGAATAAACACTTCGGCGGCAATCTGCTCCACAATATGCGCAGTGGTTTCCCGACCTTCGTGAGTGGCAGTAATGTCGAGAAAAGTGATCTCGTCAGCGCCCTGCTCGTTATAGCGTTTGGCAACCTCAACTGGGTCGCCAGCGTCGCGAATACCAACAAAATTTACGCCTTTCACCACGCGACCTTTGTCGACGTCTAGGCAGGGAATAATACGTTTAGCCAAAGCCATTATGCTGTCCTGTTCCGGTGTTTAAGCCTTGCCGTCGCAATAGCTTTGCGCTTCGCGCAAATCGAGCTGACCTTCATAAATCGCGCGGCCAGTAATCGCGCCGAGAATACCGGCATCCGCCACCGCTTGCAGCGCGCGGATATCATCCATATTGGTTACGCCGCCAGAAGCAATCACTGGCAAGCCGGAAGCTTTGGCCATCGCAACAGTCGCATCAATGTTCACACCCTGCATCATCCCGTCGCGGGCAATGTCGGTATAAACAATGGAATCCACGCCGTCTTGTTCAAAACGCTTAGCCAATTCGGTGGCGAGCAAGGTGGACACTTCCGCCCAGCCATCAGTTGCCACTAAACCGTCTTTGGCGTCCAAACCAACAATCACCGAGCCAGGAAAGGCCTTACAAGCCTCGGCAACAAACTTAGGCTCTTTAACCGCCTTGGTGCCGATAATCACGTAATTCACACCGGCATCCAAATACTGCTCAATGGTGTGCAGCGAGCGAATACCGCCGCCAATTTGAATTGGCAAATTGGGGTAGGCCTTGGCAATGGCGCTAACCGCCTCGCCATTCATGGGCTTGCCTTCAAAGGCGCCGTTCAGATCGACCAAATGCAGACGACGGCAGCCTTCCTTTACCCAACGCGCGGCCATTTCAACGGGGTCGCTGCCATAAACGGTAGCGTCACTCATTTCGCCCTGACGCAGGCGCACGCAATGGCCGTCTTTTAAATCAATCGCGGGAATAATTAGCATAGTGAAACCTTAAAATTAGTCAGTTACTGGGAAGAAGGCCGCAGGGCGATCCCAGTTCAAAAAATTGCTCAGTAAACGCAGGCCCATATCACCGCTTTTTTCGGGGTGAAATTGCACGGCAAACACATTATCGCAGGCCAGAGCGGCGTGCACTTGCACCCCGTAGTCGCAGCTGCCCGCCACAAATTCTGGCGCATCCACATAATAGCTGTGCACAAAATAGAAACGGCTGGCGTCGGGAATACCCGCCCACAGCGGGTGCTCAATGGCTTGAACAACATTATTCCAACCCATGTGCGGAACCTTAAGACGCCCACCTGCTGCATCGCGCAGATCACTGCCAAAGAACTTAACAGCGCCCGGCAATACGTCTAAGCACTCAACGCCGCCATTCTCTTCACTGGTTTCCAAGAGGGCCTGCATGCCAAGGCAAATACCGAGCAACGGCTTTTGCGCCGCCACTTCCTGAATTACCTCGTCTAAGCCACGGGATTTAAGCTCTGCCATGCAATCGCGAATTGCGCCCACACCGGGAAAAATCACCCGATCGGCGCTTAAAATTGTGTCAGGGCAATCGGTGACAATGACCTTAACGCCATCACCAACCTTCTCGAGGGCACTGGCCACCGAGTGCAAATTACCCATGCCGTAATCGATTACGGCAACGGAAGACTTACTCATATTGAAAAATCCTAGAGACTACCCTTGGTAGAAGGCGTAATGCCCGCCATCCGCTCATCTGCCTGCAAGGCCATGCGCAGCGCGCGGCCAAAGGCTTTAAACACGGTTTCGGCCTGATGATGGGTGTTTTTGCCGCGCAAGTTATCGATATGCAGGGTTACCTTGGCGTGATTAACAAAGCCGTGGAAAAACTCAGAGAACAAATCCACATCAAAGCCGCCAACGCTGCCACGGGTATAGGGCACATGGTACTCCAGGCCGGCGCGACCAGAGAAGTCGATCACCACCCGCGACAAAGCCTCGTCTAACGGCACATAGGCGTGCCCATAGCGGGTAATGCCTTTTTTGTCGCCAACCGCCTCGGCAAAGGCTTGACCCATGGTGATACCAATGTCTTCAACGGTGTGATGAGCGTCGATATGCAAATCCCCTACCGCATGAACCTCAAGATCAATTAGACCATGACGGGCAATTTGATCCATCATATGATCAAGAAACGGCACACCCGTTTCAAAATGGGATTTACCAGTACCATCTAGATTGACGGCCACAGTAATCTGCGTCTCTAGGGTATTACGGCTGATCGTAGCTTTGCGCTCGTTCATCGACGCCTCATCGGTTATTTGCTTACAATGAGGTATTATAAAAAATCCCGAACCGTATTACACCAAGCAGAAACGTCATAAATGCCCGTATACGCAGAAATCATCACTAATCCAGACCAACAAGACAGCAGCGATCTGGAAATACTCTATCCTGGTAGCAGCGCCAAGCTGGTCGCCGAGGCCGCCGCTGGCAAGCTAATCTTGTTTGGCGGTCGCTTTAATGGCCGCCTGCTAGCTGCATGCACCCTCACCCCCATATTCGGTGGCGACTATCAGCTCGCACAGCTCTCTGTGCGGGAAGTGACCCGCCGGCGCGGGGTTGCTCGGCAATTAATCATCCAAGCCATGAAGCAACTCCCCCCCGACCTAAAGTGCATTTCGGCAGATTTGCGCAAAGGCCCAGAGCTGATTAACTTGTTCTCTGAGCTGGGATTTAGCGCCAACAACACCATCTGGCAGTGGCATCGCCCCGACGCATGAGTAAAACCACATTCAGTCAGCAATTGCTGCAATGGTTTGATATTGCCGGCCGCAAAGACCTGCCTTGGCAGCAAGACATTAGCCCCTACCGAGTTTGGGTGTCGGAAATCATGCTGCAACAAACCCAGGTCAGCACGGTAATCCCCTACTACCAGCGCTTTATGGCGCGCTTTCCTGACCTAGTTAGCCTTGCACTCGCGGCCAACGATGAAGTGCTCGCGCTATGGACAGGTCTTGGCTACTACGCCCGCGCCCGCAATTTACACAAAGCCGCCAAAATGATTTGCGAAGACTTTGGCGGGGTATTTCCCAACGATCCCGAAACCATCCAAACCCTACCGGGAATTGGTCGCTCCACCGCCGCGGCTATTTACTCCATTGCTATTGGCGGCCGCGCGCCGATATTAGACGGCAACGTAAAGCGCGTACTCAGCCGCTACGCCGCCATCGACGGCTGGCCAGGACTGAAAGACGTCGAGGGCCAATTATGGCTGCTCGCCGAAGACCTCACCCCTAACAAGCGCGTCGCCGACTACACCCAAGCCATCATGGATCTCGGCGCCACACTCTGCACCCGTAGCAAACCCAAATGCCCAAAGTGCCCAGTGCAATCTGGCTGCGCAGCCTATGCCGCCGGCAACCAAACTAATTACCCTGGCAAAAAACCAAAGAAAATAACGCCCGTTCGCGAGATTCACCTGCTCATCATTGAAAGCCCCGCCGGTGAAATTCTGCTAGAACAACGCCCCAATAGCGGCATATGGGGCGGCTTATGGAGCCTACCCGAGGCCATCGACTTTGACGCCGCCACGCATTATTTAGACAACACCCTCAACGCCAAAGGCCACATTCAGACTTGGCCAAATATGCGCCACACCTTCAGCCATTTTCATTTAGATATCACGCCACTGCACATCAAACTCAAGGCCGATATCAGCACCACCATGGAACCTCGCGAGATGCTCTGGTATAAGGGGCACAGCAATCAGCAAGTCGGCTTGGCGGCACCCGTCAAAAAATTGCTCGACGCCGTATTCAGCCAAGATTTACTAAGGAAACACAGCGCATGACCCGCACCGTATTCTGCAAAAAATATCAGCAAGACCTCGAAGGCCTAGACAAAGCCCCCTACCCAGGCCCAAAAGGCCAGGATATTTTCGAGAACGTCTCTAAAAAAGCTTGGGAAGAATGGCACGCCCACCAAACCATGCTCATCAACGAAAAACACCTGAGCATGATGGATCCAGCATCGCGAAAATTCCTGCAAGCCGAGATGGAAAAATTTCTTTCCGGCGAAGAATATGAAAAAGCAGAAGGCTACGTTCCACCCAGCGAATAAGTCATTGCGTTTGGGGCTTGACTCGCAGATTAGGAACAGGTTTAATACGCGCCTTCTGAGAAGCAGCCAAAGCTCTCAAATATGCCCAGATAGCTCAGTCGGTAGAGCAGAGGATTGAAAATCCTCGTGTCGGCGGTTCGATTCCGTCTCTGGGCACCACTATTTTCCCGTTTAAAATCATCGACTTACAACCAACCTCAAGCCAACTGATTTCTGTGGTTTTTGTGGCACTGTCCCCAAATTTGTACCCTCGATGCGCCGAGCTGCGTGTAACAACTGATCTGCAGCCAAATGCGCGTATCTGAGCACCATATCAACGGTCGACCAACCACCCAATTCCTGCAGCTCTTGCAGGCTCGTACCGCTCTGGACGTGCCAAGACGCCCATGTATGACGTAAGTCATGCCAACGAAAATCGTCAATACCTGCACGTTTTTTCGCCGCCGCCCATGCCTTAGTGGATGTTCGGTCTACGGGCTTACCCTGAAAAGTAAACACGTAATCCCCACCATCCCCGCGTCGCTTTTTAAGCACTTCCAGCGCATCACTGTTAAGCGGCACTGCAATTGCCTTTCGCGACTTAGACTGGTCAGCGTGTATCCACGCCACACGCCTCGATGTATCCACCTGATCCCAACGCAAATAACTAACATTGCGCTGGCGCAACCCTGTTGCCAGAGTAAAACGCGCCATATCAGCCAAATGCGGGGGTAATTCAGCAATTAATTTTGCTGCCTCATCCCGCGAGATCCACCGGATACGCTTTTTCGACTCTGGAAATAATCTGACCCTTGGAACCCGTTCAACCCACGCCCAATCATCCCGCGCCGCTCGGAGAATTGCCCGAATAAGCGCCAAATACCGGTTAGCCGTTGAGGGGCTAGATTCTGCTTTCTTGGTTTGTGCGATTTTGGCGATTAAATCAGCGTCGATCTCGTCGAGCCACTTATTCCCCAAAAACCGATCAAGCCATTTCAGCTTACCCAGATCTTTTTCGTGATCTGCCTTGTGATCCGTACTCCCGACCCATCGCACAACCGCGTCCTGCCATGTGCGCCGAGGCTTCTCCCCCAAACGATGTATCCGCCAGAGTTGCACCTTTAATCGGTCGTGATATTCCTGAGCCTGTTCTTTGTCTTCAATCCCAGTAGAGCGATATATTCGCTCGTCTGCGGGACTTGTGAGCTTAACCCACCAGACCTTTCCCCGTTTGTAGAGTGACATTGTGAAACCTCCTGTTCACAGCCACTTAACGGCGTTTGCCCAAGGCCAGAATATAGCGAGCGCAGATGCCAGACAAGATCCTCCTCCAGAAAGACCCATTGCTTGGCAGGCTTCGCGCCGCGAATGCGCCCAGAGCGCGCCTTTTCGCGTAGCGCCGACGGAGACATTTTGAGGAAGGCGGCAGCTTCTTTGAGATCCAGTGTTTTCAAAATTCATCCTCCCCTCCTTGCTCGATGCCAGGTAACGGACGATTAAAACGCAGGGCTTTTTCTCTCGCCTTTACAATGAGATAGCGATCAAGCGAATCATAACCATCCTTGGTCATACCGGCATGATAGCGCCGTGCATCACGTAGATAGCGACGCATAGCACGATCTAAATCCGCAATATTTTCACGAGCCATGTATGAAGACAGACCACCCAAACCATTCACGAACAAAAAATGATCGTCAGGCTCTCGACTAGTACGCACCCTCCACAAGTGCTTAGAAACATCGCCCCAGTCCGCCGCTTGAAGAATCGACCATACGGGATGAGTAGGCCACCTAGACCGAGTCTGATCCGAAGTAGGCGTCTTGAGCTGCATCCAATCACCAGAGGCATAACCCCAGAGCCCCGACATGCTAGAAAGCAACTGACCAACGGTTTCGACCTTCAACTCTCGCAGTACCGGACGCTTATACTGAAACTCTATCCGCCACACCTTCGCAGACCGATCCCAGCCATTTAAAGCCCATATGTCTTGTAAGTAGAGTTTTCGAGATTTTTGTATCTCAAGTGTTTTGTCATAGAGTCGCGCAACCAGATCCCCGCCCGCCCCGAACATATAACCGTTAAATTCGCCGTGTTCGCTATACGTATTTAGTTTGGCAGCACGACGCACCCACCAATGCTCCGGTGTCGCCGCAAAATCCAGATCAGTAACAAAGTCGACGCAAAGATCTACCCGACTTACCTGCAACGTCTCGGCATCCGGATTAAGCTGCAATAACAAATCGACTAATCGAAGAAGAACCGATTTAACACCCTCGCATGTCAATGCCTCACTTTGTAGCTGGCAATACGCCATCGGCAAGCTTGTGGCACTGCGCCCAGAAATTTGGAGGTGAAACCAGTTATCAACCAAGACATAGGGGTAGCGACCTTTCCCCTTATCTTTAACCTGAAACCGATGCTCACCTAGCTCCAGAAAAGCACCCGCGCGAACCTCAGGATCAGGCGATTGAGCCAGCTCCTTTGAAACACGCAATAGGTGTTCAACATCTTCGGAAATCTGCCCCTTGCACGAAATGTAGAGGGAATCGATCCCAGACCGCAGTATTGTGGTACCACTTAGCGAGTCCGTGCAGTTTGCAGGTGCTGTGTTACTAGGCGGCGCACTGCCATCGTCGAGACTGCCACCGTGCGGAGTCGGTTTTTGCGGGCGCTTCGCGTCCTCAAAACAGGCTCCTCCGGCGGCTCCATTTAGGGGTGTAGTGGTATCGTTTAGATTTTTAGCCATGCCCTGAACTCCTCAGGTAATTAATCATGGCCGCTATTAATAATCAGATTCGCACGGTAAGGACACGACATAAAATTCAAGGTTTTATGTCGGAAACTCTTTTCTCCAGCGCTCGATGAATTTCCAAAGACTTCGCCCCGCATCGCCATCGTCTGGAAAATAATTTAATTCTCGACAAAATAATTGGTACGCCGTTTCCTCCGTGAGACTGTCGATCGAACCCTCAATCTTAAGCGCATATAACGTATAACGTAGATCCTGATATGGAAGACGCCCCTTATGGGGCTGTTCCTTCATTGCACTGGCAAGCCTTTTCTCAAACGCTGAATCATTGACAGCTTTTGCTATATTTATGCGATTCTGAAAAGACGGAAGACTAATCAAAGACGAATCAACCGAAAGAAGTAACATCAAATCTTCATCAGTTGGATTTTTTAAATAACGACCAAGAAAATCTGACAATGGATAGCCATAATAATTTATCCCCCTCATTTGATTTTTAAGTGCGGTGAGCATCGGGAATATCTGCTCAAATTGTTCTGGCGTCAAATCTGGAGAGTCCAATGAAAACTCCCCCGCAATCACCTCATCGATAGCAACCTGAACAATATTTGGATCCCTTATAAACGCCATAAAGTCATCGAGCGCACCAAGAGTTTTTATGACCAGCAAAGGCAAGGCCATTAAAGGAATAGAATAAAACTGATGCCAAATAAAATTTGACCCTAGATAGGCTGCCATTTCCGTCTGCTTTTGAGCGAGCATGGAATGCAATTCACCGAACTGCTCATCCATTGCATAACGCATGGCACGAAAACTAGCCAAATGCTCTCGACTTAACCGACCAAACTCCTTCCCAGTCACAATACGTTCGACACCTCAAATACTCAATTATGTGACGCATTCAAGAATTTACAAGTTAGCCACCGCTTTTTCTGACACTTTTGGGAAATCTTCTTTGCGTACTGGTCTGCAGATAGCGGACGCTTACTTCTATGCCGAGTATGATTACAGTAAGAACAAGCCGCAACGATATTGGCTCGCTCGTTTTTCCCGCCATCTTGCTTCGCAACAACATGCTCAGCAGTGCATCTCAGCAAGCGAGCTTGCTTAATCGAAACGCCGTTGAGCGCACTAAATTCAAGCAGGCCATCACCCAGCCACATTGGGGATTTACAGTAGAAGCATTTCCCAGATTGAGCCGAAAATGCAATTGCGCGAAATTTACTAATAGAGCTAGCGGGCATACGAAGCATCCGAAAAAGCCGAATGCCCTCATTGCGAGTCATAACGGTAGCTAGCCGATTGCCGGTCTAACTATAAAAATTAGCATCAAACCAATTACTGGCCTTTCACTTTCAAGTTAGAATAATCAACTAAATTTCGTACGTCAAATTACGTTTCACTACTGATTTACAAACTAGAACAACCAAGTCATTACTGGCTACCTAACTCTCCCAATAGCCCTTTTACCGTATTAAGCCCACCTTCAGTATTAAGCAATTCAATAGGCCTAACCCCTTCAATCTTTGGATGCTCAGTCTCCAGCCATTTAAATGCTCGACCTTCTTTCCCCAAGACCTCTTTAGCTACGACCAATGCCGCCTCAAGTAAATCCGGCCGCTCATACCAAGAAGTAGGTTTCGCTGTTGATTTTCGCTTACCCTGAATAATTCGGGGCAATTGAGATTCCGACAACTCATCATCCGTTATATAAGACCTACACCAATGCACTGCATTTGCTATTTCAGTGTTAGGTTCGCGCACCCTGTCTCGGGTAGGAACAATTAATCCAAGGATAGCGCCTGTTTTTTGACGAATCATTTCCGCTGCCGGAGCTATATCAGTATCATTTGTCACCAAAACAACATGATCCACATCATTAGAAACCGCATCGTAAAGCGCATGCAGCGCCAAATTGACGTCTGATTGCTTTTCTTCCAACTTCCATACTGTCGCAACCTGATTGCAATCTCGGGGCAACTTTTTGGGGTCAACTGCATCGACTACTTTTAGATTAGCCTTACCCAAATCATAGTAGCCTTGAATGATCTCAACTCTTTCGGGATGGAAATTTGATAAAGCCGTGTGATACCTAGACTGCGAGGACACCGAGTCGATAGCTTTTGCTGCGTTTGCGAGAATAGGGGCGGTAAAGTACTTAATCGCCAAAGGGCAGAATTCAACCTTAATACTATCGTAAGGAGGAGGTATCATTATGCTTGCGATAATTTTTTCAAACAGGAGGGGTAGATCCAACCACTTATCTGGAGTCCCTTTAAGGCATCCGTAGTATAAGTTAAAGCCGTCTACGTAAATCCGTGTTCGCAGGACGTCCTTTGATTCCATTTTTATTATCTAACCTATAGATATGAAAAAACCGGCACTTGGCCGGCTTTTTCCCCCACTCTCCAGGCAGTCAATGCCGCACCGAAGTATGGGTAAGTTGTTGGAGACATTGTGTCTTCTTCATCCAACAATGTGAAATAACTTTTTGGAATAAGAAGGCGCCTCAAAATCAACTTATCAAGCACACACCCATTCTGCTCTAAACTCTACGCCTGAACCCCTTATCTTTCCAGAAAAAACTGCCAAAATTCAATAAGAGAGATACTAACCAATTGTTTTAATTGCATATTTATTACAAAGACCCGCTACCAAAAGTTGAATACCTTAATATGGTACGAATCCATATAGCAGTTCACCCCAATTAACTGCTAGTTATTGAGATTTACTGCCATAGGCAAAGAAGGGGAAACGCCGTAAGCAACTGATTTATAAGTAAAATTTATTCAGCCTTTACGAATTGAAAATCCTCGTGTCGGCGGTTCGATTCCGTCTCTGGGCACCATACCCCACCTCAAGAAAACCTCAAATCGCTTAAAACCCCTTTATTTATCTACATCTTAGCGTACTATTACTCCAAATTGATCCAGATTAACCCAACTTCATCCGGGGTACTTCTGGGGTACAAATAGGGGGACATGATTAAAACCCCGATTCTTGTACCCCCATCGTACAGGAGTCGAAAATGGCCCTCACTGACAGAGAAATTCGCCAAGCTAAACCAAAAATTAAATTGTACAAACTCTCTGACGAGAAAGGGCTTCGCCTACACGTAATGCCCAACGGGGCAAAATACTGGCGTCACAAGTACTACCTCAACGGGAAGGAAGGCAATGCCGCCTACGGCGTATACCCAGAAGTATCCCTACGCGAGGCTCGCGACCGGCGCGACGAAACTCGAAAACTGCTTCGCGACGGCATCGACCCAAAGGAGCTCAAGCGCTCAGAAAGAACTGCCCGCGCCATAGCGACCGAAAATACGTTCAAATGTATTGCTAACGCGTGGTACGACCAGCAACTACCCACTTGGTCTCCAGCGACAGCGAAGAAGCGACGAGCATTACTCGATAATGACCTAATACCATGGCTTGGCCCCCGCCCTATAAACGAAATCAATGCTCTTGAGCTTCTTCAAACTCTCAAGCGAATTGAAAATCGTGGCGCCGCTGAAACAGCACGAAATGGTCGTCAGGTTGCTAACCAAATATTCCGCTACGCGCGCCTAAATCAACTATGCAATCACGACCCCGCATCCGATCTGCGAGGAGCTCTCGCACCAAAGGTCGCGAAACACCGACCAGCAATTACCGATCCTGCTGAGTTCGGCAAGTTACTGTTAGCTATCGAAAAATACCAAGGCACATTCGTCGTCAGATGTCTTCTCGCCCTATGCCCAGTTCTATTCCAGCGCCCGGGAGAGATGATCGCCATGGAATGGGCTGAGATCGACCTAGAGAAAGGCGAATGGAACCTGCCCGCGGAAAAAATGAAGATGCGAATCGCGCATACCGTGCCACTACCCCCGAAAGCTCTGGAAATCCTCAAAGACCTCCACTCGCTAACTGGGAAATATAAGTTTGTCTTCCCAAGCCAGCGATCCCCGCGAGACAAGCACGCCAGCAACGGCACAATTAATAAAGCCCTCAAAAACATGGGGATTGATACGAGTAAAACGCATTGCGCTCACGGCTTCCGTGCATCGGCACGAACCATGCTCGACGAGCAGCTCGGCTTCCGAGTCGAGTGGATCGAGCATCAGCTCGCACACCAAGTACGAGACCCGCTTGGCAGAGCCTACAACCGAACTCAACACCTACCCCAGAGGCAGGAGATGATGCAGAAATGGGCAAACTACCTTGACGAACTGAAACAACAAAGCCTTAGCCCTAAAGCTACTTCAAAGGGATATGAATATGGGGTTTAAATCAGCGTACACCGCAGAAGAAATTGCACTAATTTGGTCCGGGATATACAGCTATTTCAACGGGAAAAAACATTTTGCTTTCCACACACTAGAGGAGGCGAAAAAGGAATACGATTTAATCATAAGTGATTACTGGCGCCTCAAAAACAACGAAACACCCAAAAATGACTACGAGTACTATGCAACTTTTCTGGGGGATGAAAATAAAGCAGCATTCTTTGAATCCGCTTATCTCGGAGCAATTGGACGGCTTAAGGCCATCAACCAGGCAATTGCAATCGGACATATTCCAACGCATCAACTCCGCGATCTGCAACTAATTGACCAAAAGGCCATAGCCGCATGGTTTATGGATCAAGACAACCTCGAACAAGCTGAATTCTTCTACTCCAAAATACGTTCAATCTGGAAACCGGAACCGCTGAAACTGGCGCCTGCCCCCATTTCAGGTGATATATCAACCAAAACGAAGAACGCGTACCTTAAAACAATCAGCGCTCTATCGATGGCCTTAATATCAGGCTCCACCGGCAAGCCATTCACCGATGCAGAGGTTGTTCTTAGCCTTCTTGATAAGGCCGGGATCGAGCATCCTGTTAGTCGGAGAAAGCTCGCCGAGTACCTCAAAGAAGCCGGAGACAACTAGCCATGGAATATTCCACGCTCATTTGGAATGTTCCAAAACACCACTAAAAATCTCTATTAAATCCCTTGCCATGTTCATTCGACTTAAGGAGTCCGAAACATGGCAAACCAGCCCCTCAGCAATATCCCCGAGACTGGCTTTCTACGCCTACCGCAAATCCTCGAACTAATTCCTATCGGAAAAAGTACGTGGTGGGCTGGAGTCAAAAGCGGTCGCTTCCCCAAAGGCGTAAAACTAGGCCCACGCACAACCGCGTGGCGTTGCGAGGACATCAGATCACTGATTTCAAACCTTAACTAAGGGCGGTTTTATGACCTCCCTTATAGAGCGTTTGCACACGCCGAAATTGTACCCCCATTTTCAGCGCTCCATTTCCACTAAAGCCCGCAATACGCGGGCCTTGCCAGCCTCCAGCCACCGCTATTCGCCCTCGGTAATTTATATTATCCATAGTGTAATCCTTAGCTTTCCATTCTCGCCCTTATCTCAACTATTCTGCGGCCTGATTGCAGCCAGAAGACCGCTACTATCAGCCGTACTGCCAAGCGCCTGCCATGAAAAAGATTGTTAGTGGCAATGTCATGGTAAATGGCTACCCGCTTCAATTGGGACCCGGTAAAGCGCATCTAGGCCACTACCTTGAAATCCTGCAAGCAGCGGCCGATCAATTGGATGCCATGCTCTCCCACCACAGCAAAGTGCTTGTGTTTCGCATAGACTTTCACCTGCATGCGGCCACCACTGACAACGCTCCGATGTCAGGTTTTGTCAGGCGATTTCGCAAAAAGCTAAGCCGACGCGATTTTAAACGACTGGGGTTTATCTGGTGCCGAGAGCACAATACCGGCAATGCGCAGCACTACCACGCAACGTTTATCGTTGACGGCAATAAATGTCGCCATCCTCACAATCTTATCAAGCTCATCCAATATGAGTGGGAGTGGCGAGAGCTAGGGAGGGTATATGTACCGGCCAACTGCTACTACTTGGTTAGGCGCAACGCACCATATTCGGCTAAGCGGGCCTTGGCTCGCATGTCTTACTTGGCCAAAGTAGACACCAAACAGCAGCGAAGCGCTTCGACCAACGATTACTCCGCTAGCAGGTTGCGACATCGACTCTTGCCAGCAAAACATACTGACGCATACTAGGGAAATACTAGGAATCTCAACAGCCCAAACTTTCAGTCAAACACCGCGATAATGAAGGATCAGAATAGATGAAGACACCGCAGGACTTTAGCAATGAACTTAAAAGACGCTTCACCCAGATGTGCATGGCGTCCAAAGAAGGCTACAAAGCGTCACCCACCGAGCGCCACCGCCTAGAGGGCTTCATCCAAGCTGGGGTCTATGTCGGCCTCATCGACAACTCAAGTGCGAAAAACACCCTAGAAACCGTGTACCAAGACATATTTCAAGAACCAATGAGCACGGCAGCCAAACCGAACGCCAGTAATTGGCGACTGGAACTGCGTGATTACTCCCTATACGACACCCCAGCCTACCTGCGCGCACCGGAATAAAACCAGACAGAGCGCCCCATATCAGGCAAAATCTCAGCTAGAACCAATAGACGAGTAGAATCGTCACGGACGACTCAGAGACACCATAGACCTATGTTTGAACAAACCTTCAAAAATATCGACGACATCCTTCACAAAGACGCGGGCTGTTCTAGCGAGCTGGATTACACCGAGCAAACCTCGTGGATGCTGTTCCTGAAATACCTCGACGATTTCGAGCAGGAACGCGCCATGGAAGCCGAGATGATGGGCGAGGACTACCCCTACATTATTGATGAAGCTCACCGCTGGAGTGCCTGGGCCGCGCCGAAAGACGTCAACGGCAGCTTTGATCACAATACCGCCCTGACCGGCGACGATTTAATGGACTATGTCGACGGCGAGCTATTCCCTTATCTCAAAGGCTTTAAACAGCGCGCCACTGGCCCCGACACCATTGAATACAAGATTGGTGAGATTTTTGGCGAGATTAAAAACAAGATTCAAAGCGGCTACTCTCTGCGCGACGCCTTAGAGAAAGTCGATGAGTTGCGCTTTCGCTCCCAGCAGGAGAAACACGAACTCAGCCACCTTTACGAAACCAAGATCAAGAACATGGGCAATGCTGGGCGCAACGGCGGTGAATACTACACGCCACGGCCACTGATCCGCGCCATGATTGACGTTATTCAGCCGCAAATAGGTGAGACGATCTACGACGGCGCTGCCGGTTCCGCGGGCTTTTTATGCGAGGCCTACGACTACCTGCGCAAAGGCGGCCGCGAGCAAAAAGAACTGTCGACCAGTGCGCTAAAGACCCTACAAGAGAAGACCTTTTACGCCAAAGAGAAGAAGTCACTGGCCTACGTCATCGCCATTATGAATATGATTTTGCATGGCATAGAGGCGCCCAACGTCGTTCACACCAATACCCTTGGCGAGAATCTACAAGACATTCAGCCCAGCAACCAGCACGACATCATTCTCGCCAACCCACCCTTTGGCGGTAAAGAACGCAAAGAAGTGCAGCAGAACTTCCCCATTAAAACCGGCGAAACCGCATTTCTGTTTTTGCAGCACTTTATTAAAATGCTCAAACCCGGTGGCCGCGCCGCCATCGTTATAAAAAACACCTTTTTATCAAACACCGACAACGCAGCCGTTGCCTTGCGCCGCGAGCTGTTAGAAAACTGCAACCTACACACCATACTCGACTGCCCCGCTAAAACCTTTTTAGGTGCAGGCGTAAAAACCGTGGTGCTGTTTTTCACCAAGGGCGAGCCGACTCAGAACATCTGGTACTACCAACTCGACCCCGGCCGCTCATTAGGCAAAACCAACCCGCTTAATGACGCTGATATGGCAGAGTTTGTAGAGCTGCAAAAGACCTTCGCTGACTCGGAGAAATCTTGGACGGTATCAGTTACCGAGATTGCCCAAGGCACAGAATCCGATTTATCGGTGAAAAATCCCAATACCAAAGAAGAAGCGGCCCTGCGTGAACCGGCCGATATTATTGCAGAGATAATTGCGCTGGATAAAGAAAGTGAAGATATTTTAGCTGGTATTGAGGGATTGCTGTGATGCCCGCAAGACTGCAAATTAGTCATCTATTCAATGTGCGCTCAAGTAAACGTGTTCTAAAATCCCAATGGCAAAAATCTGGTGTACCATTCTTTCGAGGGCGCGAAATTTCAACTCTGAGTAAAACCGGGTGTGTTGATAATGAGCTATTTATCTCCGAAGAGCTTTACTTAGAATTCACATCTAAGTATGGAGTCCCCAAAACAGGGGATATAGTGATTACCGCTATCGGCACTATTGGAAACTCATATATTGTCAAAGATAGTGATCGTTTTTATTTTAAGGACGCAAGTGTTCTATGGCTTGAAAAAAAGGCAGACGTAGATAGTCGCTTCATTGACCTATGGTTTAAATCTTCAAATATGTGGAACCAATTGGATCACGGGAAAGGAGCCACGGTTGACACACTCACTATAAGTAAACTCGCGAGCCTAAAGATCGACCTCCCCCCACTACCCGAACAAAAACGCGTAGTCGCCCTACTCGATAGCGCCTTTGCCGACATTGACAAGGCTCGCACCAACGCCGAGCAGAACCTGAAAAATGCCCGCGAGTTGTTTGAGAGTTATTTGCAGCAGGCGTTTCATCAGCGTGATGAGAGCTGGATAAATGTCGGCATGTCTGACATATGTGAAATCACACCAAAACTTGTTGATCCGAAAGAAGACCAATATATAGATCTCCCCCATATAGGCGCGGGAAATATAATCACGAACACCGGCGAACTAATTGACGTCAAAACTGCTCGAGAAGAAAATCTCATTTCTGGAAAATTCATTTTTGACGACTCAATGGTTCTTTATAGCAAAATCCGCCCCTATCTTATGAAAGTATGTCGCCCCAGCTTTACAGGACTTTGCAGTGCTGACGTGTATCCACTTTCTCCTATTCCAAAAAAAATTGACAAAAATTATTTGTTTTATTTACTGCTAACTAAAGACTTTACTGATTATGCCATCGCAGGTTCAGGACGAGCAGGCATGCCAAAAGTTAACCGTATCCACCTTTTTAACTATCAGGTATCAATACCAAACCTCGAGAAACAGAGCTTGCTAGTCAAAAAAATTGACTTGATAGTAGAGCAATCGCAAGCACTAGAACAACATTACTCCTTGAAACTAAGCTTGCTCGACGAACTCAAAAAATCCCTACTCCATAAAGCCTTCACCGGCCAGCTAAGCGCGAACGTTGCCAAAGCCGCCACCGACGGACAGGCGGCCTAATATGCGCATTGCAAAGGACTGTAATGATGCATAATGACATTCTGATTTATCAGCAATATGGCCACGAGGTTGAGGTGCGGCTGGATAGCCAGCAGGAAACGCTGTGGTTGAGCCAGAAGCAGATGGCCGAGCTATTCGACAAGGATGTACGTACCGTCAATGAACACTTAAAAAACATCTACAAGGAGGCCGAGCTAGACTCGGCAGCAACTATCCGGAAATTCCGGATAGTTCGCACTGAGGGCAAGCGCCAAGTAGAAAGGGAAGTAGACCACTACAACCTAGACGCGATTATTTCAGTGGGCTACAGGGTCAGCTCTAAAAAAGGCACGCAGTTCCGGATTTGGGCCACTCGCACCCTCCGCGAGCATTTGACTAAGGGCTACACCCTCAACCGCCAGCGCTTTGAGCAAAATGCCGAAGAGTTGCAACAGGCTTTGGCCCTGATCCAGAAAACCGCCAAGTCACCCGCGCTCTCTGCCGAGGCTGGCAGCGGCTTGGTCGACATTGTGAGCCGCTACACCCAAACCTTTTTATGGCTACAGCAATACGACGAGGGCTTATTAGCCGAACCAAAGGGCGCCACTGGTGGCGCCCTGCCCAGTGCCAACGAAGCCATGGCTGCGTTAAACACCTTGAAGCAAACCCTTATGGCACGCGGTGAAGCCACCGATCTGTTCGCCCGCCTGCGGGAAGATGGGCTGGCGTCGATTCTCGGCAACCTCGACCAAACCGTATTCGGTGAGCCTGCTTACCCCACCATAGAGAGCAAGGCTGCTCATCTGCTGTATTTTGTGGTGAAGAACCACCCCTTCAGCGACGGCAATAAGCGCAGCGGCGCCTACTTGTTTGTGGACTTTCTGCACCGCAATAATCACCTCTACAACCCCAAAGGCGAAGTCATTATTAATGATGTAGGCCTTGCCGCGCTCACCCTCTTAATTGCCGAGTCGGCTCCCGCTCAAAAAGAGGTGCTAATTCGGCTGGTGATGCATATGCTTAATAGTATGGAATGAGGGTGATATTTCTTGACTCAAAATCTTAAAAAACCACATATACGGTAGAGAAGAAAATTTTACTTAATAAATATCAAATAGTTAGAGACCATTTACTTTCTTGACTCGCTCTTGATTCCGACGCGCAGCGATGGAGCCACGAAGAGATGACACTGGACGTTTTATGAGCAGAAATGAAGCCGATACCCGCGCCGAACTGATCGATCCGAAACTAGCCGCTATAGGCTGGGGTCTGGTGGACGACAGCTTTATTCGCCGCGAAGTCATCGCCCCTGGTCGCATTATGAGCGGCGGCAAGCGCGGCACCAGTGTTTCTAGTGACTATGTATTGGTGTATCGCGGCCGCAAGCTCGCGGTCATTGAAGCCAAAAAAGAAAGCCTGAGTTACAGCGAGGGCGTTCGCCAAGCCAAAGACTACGCCCAACGCCTGCAATGCCGCATTGCCTACGCCAGCAACGGCCACGACATTTACATGATGGATATGCTCACCGGCCACGAGACCTTGGTGAGCGATTACTTAAGCCCCGAGGCACTGTGGGCTTTGAGCTTTGACCAAGCCGAACCAGACTTTGCGGCAATTTGGCGCCAGCGCTTTGCGCAAATACCGTTCGAGCGCAAAGGCGATTGGTCACCCCGCTACTATCAAGAAAATGCCATCAACAACACCTTAGATGCCATCGCCCAAGGCCAGCAGCGCATCTTGCTGACCCTCGCCACCGGCACCGGCAAAACCTGTATTGCCTTTCAAACCGCGTGGAAGTTGTTTAATAGCCGCTGGTCAGTCAGCGCCCAGAAGACACCCGACGTGGCCAGCCGTCGCCCGCGCATTCTATTTTTAGCCGACCGCAATGTATTAGCCAACCAAGCCTTTAACGACTTTGGCCCGTTTGGAGAAGACGCCATTGCCCGCATCAACCCTAGCGAGATAAAGAAGAAAGGCGCGGTGCCCAAAAACGCCAGTGTGTTCTTCACCATATTCCAAACCTTTATGAGCGGCGGTGAAGACGATAGCGGCAAACCTACACCCTATTTTGGCGACTACCCCGCCGACTTTTTCGACCTCATTATTGTCGATGAATGTCACCGGGGCGGCGCTAACGACGAAAGTAGCTGGCGGGAAATTCTCACTTACTTTGCACCGGCGGTACAGCTCGGTTTAACCGCTACGCCCAAGCGCACCGACAACGCCGACACCTACGCTTACTTCGGCGAGCCGGTGTATAGCTATACTCTGAAAGAAGGCATTAACGACGGCTTTCTCACCCCGTTTAAAGTGCTGCCTATTGTCGGCACCATGGACGAATATGTGTACACCCCCGGCGACGGCGTAGTGATTAAAGGCGAACCCGAGGCAGGCAAGGTTTACAAAGAAGGTGACTTTAATCGCACCATCACTATTCCCGAACGTGAGAAGCGCCGCGTTCACTATTGGATGGATAGGATCGGCAGCAAGGAGAAAACCATCGTCTTCTGCGCCACCCAAGTTCACGCCGGTATGGTGCGGGACTTTATAAATCAATATGCCGTGCAGAAGGGCTGGACAACGAACCCCAACTACAGCGTGCGGGTAACCGCCAATGACGGCGCGGCTGGCGAGAACGACCTGAAGATTTTTCAGGACAACGAGAAAACCATTCCGACAATTCTCACCACCTCACGAAAGCTGTCAACTGGCGTAGACGCCCGCAATGTGCGCAATATTGTGCTGATGCGGCCCTGCAACAATATGATCGAGTTCAAACAGATCATCGGACGCGGCACCCGCACTTACGAGGGCAAAGACTACTTCACGGTTTTCGACTTTGTAAAAGCCCACTACAACTTCGCTGACCCAGAATGGGATGGCGAACCGATAGAAGGGGAAGTCTGCGCTAAGTGTGGTGAGTCGCCCTGTAGCTGCGAGAAAGTTGGCGCGAAAACCTGTTCAATCTGCTCACAAAAGCCCTGCATATGCGAAAAGCCAGAACCAGCGCCTTGCCCTGACTGCGGCGAACGACCTTGCCAGTGCGAGAACAAGATTGAAATCACCCTGTCTGACGGTAAAGCCCGCCAGATCAAACACATCTCCTCGGTGATGTACTGGAGTAGCGAGGGCAAGCCAATTACCGCCCGAGAGTTCGTTGAGCGTATGTTCGACGACCTACCGCGCTTCTTTCAAGACGAAGACCAACTGCGCGCAATTTGGAGCGACCCAACAACCCGCGAGAAGCTGCTCGGCGACTTAGCCGAAGCCGGTTACGACGAAGAAAAACTGGAAAGCATGAAAGAACTGATCGACGCCAAAGACAGCGATGTTTACGACGTATTGGCTTACGTAGCCTATGCCGCCGAAACCCAAACCCGCGCCGACAGGGTGAAATTAGCCAAGCCTGCCATTAACCACGCCTTTGCCGACTACAAACAGCAAGCCTTCATCAACTTCGTGCTGGATAAGTATATTGAAGACGGTGTGCAGCAGCTTTCGAGCAAGAATATGAGCGGTCTGGTCAAAATCCGATACAATACGATCAGCGATGCAGCCAGTGAACTAGGGTCACCGCGAGTAATTAAAGACACCTTCTTCGGGTTTCAGCGGCATCTGTACCAACAAAATGCGGATTAAATCCGCATTAGCCCCACCAAAAGGGGTACTTTTTAGGGGTACATGGATTTCCACAACACGGTAAAAATATTAAATATCAATGTGTTAGCCTAAAGGTTGTAAGTTGTCTCTGCACCACTATTTTCTTGATCAAAATCGACGATTTACTACTAATCGCAATCCAAAAACACTCAAACCAGCTCAGTTCGCCCAGTAATCAAAACATCGGGCTCTACCCCATCGAACCAATTTTTAAGTATTCGTTTAAGTCATAAACAACCCCCACGAATATTGTCGCAACGTTGAGAATTACCTGAGCGATCGGAGTAATCTCGTGCCGATAAATAGCGGAAGCTCATTTTAATTGCCCCCTGCGGCCCAGCATCATCGATCAAGCGCTGATCTGCATCCTCATAACCTAACTCGCCAGGCAATTTCAGCCAACGGTCAAACCACGCAACGCTGTAGTGCACAATTGCGGGTGCACCCCAACCATCCTCACAAGCTCCACTCGCCGGCTCCGGACACCAACTAGTTGATGGAAAGCTGGGGATAAGTGAGTAATCAAAATGCGTCGTGCCTTGAAACGTTAATGAATAAAATGGAATGCCCGCTTGCTGCCACAGCAACATGGCGAGATTATGACTCGCAGGATCAGGCGGGGAAGTGTAAGCCAGCGGCGCAAAACCATAGTCTGCGCTGAAACTTAAGGCAGGCACGCGCGGACCGAACGCAGGTAATACGCCACCCGTTAAAACCGACGACAACACAGTATTCAATGGATCTGGGCCGCCAATATTTGTCAGTGGTGCAAGGCCGTCACCCTCAGGTGTAACAAAACTATCCCAAGCGACCGCCACTTTTACGGGGTTTTCAGTATCCAACTGCCCCGGCCAAGGCTCCGCATCACGAGCACCGTATCCCTGCACAACCGAGACTCCGATAGCACCCGCGGAATGCCCTGCGATACCCAGGCGCTCTGGGTCTTGATAATTCCAGAAGGGGTTAAAGTCGGTAACAGCCGTAGGGTATGTCCCTTTGCAACTGATGTTTTGGGGATAGGGCTTACTGGGTGACGAGCGAACGAAGTCGATTGCATCGACTTGGCCCTCCCAGAACACAGCCAAGTTGGCATTACTGCCCTGTTGGCCATTTGGCGCTTGCTGATCTGAACGGCCTTGGCCGCGGGGGTCAAACGTTAAAACCACGTAGCCTGCCCGCACCAACGGCTGCACCACAAACCAGTATGCGGCCTGGGGGGCCTGCACGGAGCCGTTAGTAATAACGACGTTCGGCAGCTTTGCGTTTTCAGCAATATCCCTAGGCCGCCAAACTTGGCCACTTAAACGGGCACATTCGCGATCATAAAAGACTACCGGCACCACCTCGGCTTCGTCGGTATAAAACAGCGCACCGTTTGCTCCCATCGCAGCAGGATAGCGAAAAGGGTCTGCCACGCACTGAAGCCCCCCGGTAGTGCATAGCGGCAGCAACGCGGTATTAGCTGATTGAGGGCTTAACCAACTAGGGTCGGAAACGCCGCGCGCCACCCATTCTTGGGTATTGGACAAAGACTGTTCAGTAAAGCGCTGCAAAAATGCTGGATCGGCCTGCTCAACCAGCGCTTCTGAGGTTTTTGCAAAATTAACCAACTCACATTGCGTCCATTCCGCGCTAGGATACTCTGCAAGATCACAACTCCGATCTAAATTCTGGGGTAGCGTAGCGACCGGAGCTGGCGGGTCAGTATCTGTACTCCTCTGCGGTGTCGATGAGCCCGAGCGGCAGGCAACGAGAGTAAGGAGCGCCAACGCAACTACCCCAATATTTTTGAACTTTAGTCTACTCACGACTTCCACATCACCGCCCCAATTATTATTTAAATTACATACATTAAATAGACTCATACACGGCAAAGTCTATTTCTACTTTACGCAAAGCACCAGTAAAACCCTCACACTACCAGTGTAAAGCCTGCCGTCTATTGTTCGAAAAATAGCTAGGCGCAGAGTTGTGCAAAGCGCTCGGCAGCAAGTATGATCATTTAGATTTTAAGTAAATACTGGCCTGCAAAGGCGAAACCACTCACATCAGAAAGGAAAATAATATGGCGGTCCAAGTCATTCTTGAGTTCGATGCAGCGGAAGGTAAAGCCGACGAAGTAAAGGCGTATTTTGCTGAAATCTTGCCCGATACGCGACGCTACGAAGGTTTCATTCAAATTGACGTACTGAACAATCTCGATAAGCCGAATAACTTTGTGGTATACGAAACATGGGAAAGCCGCGAGGCTTACCAAAACTATTTTAACTGGCGCGGAGAAACCGGTGTTTTTACCAAGCTTGGCGAAATGATTGTCGACAAACCTAAAATGAGTTTTTTTGAAAATACTGGTATTTAATTTTGAATAGAACGCCTGTGCTGACACAGATTTTGTTACGCACAGGCAATACAAGCCACTAATTTAGCGTCGATCTCCCGCAGCTAAAGCAAGGCATATCATTTCTTTGTCAACGAATAAAAAAATTCACCGTGTTCAAGTTTTATCCAAGCAAAAATTTAAAGTACATCCTCAGTTTTGTGAAGCTTCTTTGAAAAAAATCACTAACGTGAGCACAACCAATATCACTGTCAAAATACTCTGCAGCCCTCCTTAGCCGCAGAGTTATATAACCAAGCTTAATCGACGATCAAATTCCCGTTTGAGAGCAAGTCATTAATAATGTCTTGATCCGTTAAAGCACCACCGGCGGTTAGATCAACGCCCTTCAGGGTGATGTGCTGCTGCGATGATCCGGTATCGCCACTGATATCGATATTAACGATAGTGCCGCCGCTACCATCACTTTGGAAGCTGAGGTAATCGCTAAGATCGCCACTCTCTTCGCCTTGCAGCAAATCTGCGAGATGCAATACATCGCCACCAGAGCCAGCTTCAAAATCAAGTATCACATCTTCTGCGGGGTCAGCACTACTGCCTTTATCGACATTGCTCCACACAAAGGTATCACGTCCATCACCACCCATTAGGCTGTCATCACCCTGGCCGCCGGCGAGGATATCATCGCCCTTTCCGCCGAGCAGCGTATCGTCACCTTTACCACCAAAGAGGCTGTCGTCACCCGCGTCGCCGCGCAAGATATCTGCACCAGCACCACCGTATATTGTGTCGCTACCCGCGCCGCCTTGGGCTACGTCGTCGCCTGTGCCGCCATCGATAGTATCGTCACCGAGGCCACCGTCGAGGTGATCAGCCCCAGCGCCGCCGAGCAAAGTATCACTTCCTGCGCCGCCGGAGAGACTGTCGCTGCCATCACCGCCAAGCAAGGTGTCGTCGCCAGCGCCACCACTGATCACATCAGAACCAGCTTCACCCCGCAAAGTATCATCGCCATCGCCACCGCTAATCGCGTCGTTCAGAACGCCACCCACAATACTATCGTCAGCGGCGGTGCCGTTGATCTCATTTTCAATAGTATGAATATTGAGCTGGGCCGTATCCGATTGGCCGTCTGAGTCGGTCAGCGTGTAGCCAATAACCTCTGGCTCACCCGCACTCGCACTCGCACTCGCACTACCTTGAGGCTGGTAGGAAACATTATACAAACCGGTGTCGTAACCTGACCCTGTGTAGGCCACATCAATAGCGGTAATCGAAGAGAACTGCGATAAGTCCAGTGTTTCTCGTTCACTATTATTCTGAGCGGAGTACGTTATGGTACTTTGCGTAACGACGCCATCACCGTCAGTGTCATGTGACACTACCACAGTGACCTGATCCCCATACTGCTGCTGGAAATCATCTAATGTCAGCACAAGATTTCGCACACCATTTGGCAAGGCGGTCGCGTCAAAGGTGAGGGTAATTTCCTCTCCCTGACTTAATAGCTGACCATTACCGCCACTAACACCAACACCATCACCGCTATATTGAAGCCCGCTGCCAGTACTGCCCGATGTCATCGCAATGCTAAAGTCAGCATCATTAACATTACTTTGCGACGTGGTATTTACCGAGAATTCCTGTTGTGCAAACGCGTCTGGGGTAAATTTGTAATAGCCAGATTCGTTAAACACCAGCTCCGAATCGTCATTACTATCGACTACAACCACCTGCGCAATTTCGTTGCCAAAATTATCGGTAGTTACGCTGAAGCTCCAGCTTAATGTTCCCGATGCACCACCAGCAGGAATGCTGCTGCTATCGAAGTCGAGATTAAAGCTCTCACCTCTAAAGTTCATTTCGGTAATGGTCGCACCATCAACTATCGTGTCGATACCACCACCCTGCGCAGCAAATGGTGTAAAGCTATTACCAAGGGCTGGACCGCCATCGGTGCCAAGCGCATTAATGACGTTGCCTTCGGCAACTTCTCCAGCAGCAATTGAGTGCAAGTCATCGTTTGCCGTAGGGGCATTATCCAGTACATCAATCGTTGCCGTAGAGGTTGCCGTATCGCCATCGCCATCAACAACGGTGTAGTCAAAGACCAGCTGCTCACCAGCGTTGCCGTTGGGCGAGCTTAAGGTGTATGAGCCGTCGGAGAAATCAAAGGTAAATACCCCCAGATCAAAGCCCGCTACATCGTTGCCAATGGTCAGTAGAGTTCCTTCGAACTCAGCGCCGGTCAAACTAGGCGAAACCGTGACAGCAGTGCCGTCATAACTGAAGGTGTAGTTAGTACCGTCGATATCCATATTGATGCTTTCGACGTAACCGCCGTCGGCACCAAATTCAACATTTTTAACACTGCCGTTGGCCGTGATGTTGCCGCCAAAGGCTGTAGGAACTGTGTTAAGTAGTTCTGCCTCTAGCTGCGTAATATCTGCAACAATTATCGCGCCGTCGGCATGACCACCGCCCTGCTGCAATGAATCGATATTGTGAATAAAGTCTAGGTCTGCACTACCACTTGCCAAGCCAGGGCCAATGCCAATGGCAAATGAATTAATGCCATTGTCGTTAACAAAGTCTTTAAAGCCACCGCCAATGGGTGAGGTGCTAGACACCCCGTCAGATACAAAGTAAGAAATATTTTGTATGCCATCTGCAGGGTCTTGCGTGGCCAAATCTGCAGCTAGGTCTGCTTCAATTTCATCCAGCGCACTAACATAATTTGTGCCGCCAACCGCTGTCAGGGCATTTAGGGCACTTTGGAAGTCTTCGAAATTATCGTAGGTTCCTACCATGCTAGCTGTTGTCGAGAATGACACCAAGGTGACCGATACCTGTGACGACTGCTCAAAAAATTCCGATGTCAGTGAGCCGACCGCCTGTTTAGCAACATCGAGACGTGTAGGTTCGCCAGCTGGTGGCGCATTATTATTCGTTAAGGACCAGCCCATACTACCTGAGGTATCTAAGGTCATGACCAAATTGAAAATTTGTTCATTCGATTCAGGTACCGATTCAGCGATAGGATTCGCCACGGGGACGTCGTCAATAACCGCTACGGTGAGGCTATTAGAAAAGGCCGTGCCACTTTCTGTGAAGGTGTAATTAAACACTTCATCAACATCATTACCGCTACCGTCGGCCTGAGTCAGCTCGTAGCTGTAATCACCAGCGCTGAAGCCCGGCGTGCTATCGTCGGCATAAACCGTAAGTGTGCCTATCGCCGTAGCAACGGTAATGATGCCACCAACAGGCGTCTGACCGTTTATGCTGTCGATATTGCTAGCGTTAGTGGCTGCTGCATCGTTATCTAACAGATTGCCAGTAACGATCGTTGTACCGTCGCCAGTACCGCCACTTAATGCACTTTCACTCACCGTGCCGCTGTCTGCTGCAGTAGAGCCAACCTGAATGGTAGTTACTGCGGATGTCGTGAGCTCGCCGTCAAACACATCATAAGTAAATGTCGCTTGGCCATCAGTAGGACCCGCATCAAACTGCAAACTAGATAATTGTGCCGCAGTAAGTGTGTCGCCAATCGCAACTGGTGTGCCATCGGCCAGGGTGACCGTACCTAATGCACCGGGCAAGCCAGTAACCGTGATTTGTAGCAAACTGTCGTCGGTATCTGGATCAGTTGGCGCCTGAATATTCAGTTCATTATCTTCTGAGCCGTCAACAAAGAAGACTGCATCGTCAAATACATCAGGCCCGTCATTAACAGGCGTTACCGCAATATTGCCGCTATCAGAACCATAAAGATTATTGAAATCTTCATCGTAAGCTTCAACAGTTACGGTGCGCGGCGATGAGCTTGGGTTATCTGAACTGTTTTGATATTCAAGTGTACTAAGCACGGTCAAGTAATCGCTAATATCGTCACCGCCACTCAGTGTCAGCTGCCACACTCCGCCCACCACAGCGGTAGTCGCAACAACACCTGTACCGGCAGTCAAGAACGTAAGTAAATCTTGACTCGGCAAATAGCCATCTACCTTCACTACCACCGACGAGAGATTATTGTTGTCAGCATCGGTAATTGAAATACCCGACAACAGCTTGGCCGCATCGCCATTTTCGGTATAACTAATATCTGGCACGCCACTCACTATTGGCGGGTTATTCGCTGCCGAACTCACGTTGACCGTGACTGTTGCGGTATCTGTTTCACCGTCGGCATCGGTCAATGTGTAAGTGAAGGTATCGGTGCCAGTGAAGCCCGTGTTTGGAGTATAGGTAAATGTGCCGTCGCCATTATTAACAACAACACCGCTACCGCCCTGACTAAAGCTCGTGATTTCCGCACCATCAACCAAGGTGTCGTTTGCCAGGAGATTATCAATGAGCAAATCAGTATTTTCGGCGGCTAAGTATGCGTCGTCTTCTGCAACTGGCGCGCCGTTATTCGCGCCAATCGTACCAATGCCTTGAATACCATTTACTGTGGTATGCGCAGAGGTTTCGAAATTAACCGCCTGATTAAAGTTGCTTATATCAACCGATAAAGTTTCGTCTCCTTCAAACTGATTCGCGTCGCTATTAACCGTTACGGTAATGGTTGCCGTGGTGTCACCCGCAGCAATCGTAGCCTGGGTTACACCAATAGACTGGTAATCTGCGCCGCCAGTTGCACTGATATCAACAGTGCTGAAATCAAAGGTCAAATCTGAAGCCAAGGCCTCATCGATAGACACAGTAAAGGTTAACGTTGTTGTGCCCGTGGCCGGCTCCTGAACCAGTACATCGTTAATCGAGACAGTCGGAAT
Organism: Zhongshania guokunii; assembly: GCF_040892635.1. Classification (NCBI taxonomy): domain Bacteria; kingdom Pseudomonadati; phylum Pseudomonadota; class Gammaproteobacteria; order Cellvibrionales; family Spongiibacteraceae; genus Zhongshania; species Zhongshania guokunii. Next base: position 93,372 of record NZ_JBFRYA010000015.1, read on the forward strand.
TGTCGTTACATCAATAGTCGTTATAGCAACATTACTGCTACTAACGCCATCGCTGACCATAACCTCTATCACCCTAGTGGTGTCAGAGCCATTACCTGCATTTTCAAACTGAATTGCCTTAATAGCCGCTTGGTAATCAGCTAGGCTTGCGCTACCCGTTAGGGTCAGTTCACCTGTTGCTGCATTGTAAGCCGAAGCAGTAATACCAGACGGCAGTGTGCCAACATTCAACAAATCGTCGGCTTCGGCATTTGTTAAAATAATTGTCGCAGACTGCAGGTTACTGCTATCCACGTCTGTAATTGTAATATCACTGTCTGCAATCGAGACCCCGCTGCCACCTTCTACATAATTAGTAACGTAACCCGTACCGGTTACATCACCATCGAGGTCAATACTAGGTGGAACCATGTGAGTCGAGGTCGTCGTCGCCGTGAACGGGTTACCCGCGTCATCACTGCCCGCAACCGTCGCATCAAAGCTCGTGTCCGCCGCCAAGTCCGCGCCAGCAACATCAATACTAAACGTATTGCCTGCCAGCACTTTTCCGCTGTAATCCGTGCCATTGATCGTAAACGTCACATCGTCGCCGACCGCGGCATCGCCACCAACACTACCCGTCACGGGGATCGTGGTGCCCGCTTCCGCCGCATCAACTACATCGTCAGCGGTGATGTCATTCACTGTGATTGTTGCCGCGCCAGAGGTATCAACCGTGTGGGTTGAGGTCGTGGTTGCCGTGAACGGATTACCCGCGGCATCAGTACCGGTCACAGTCGCATCAAAGCTGGTGTCGGCGGCCAAGTCGGCGCCATCAACCGCAATGCTGTAGGTGTTCCCCGCCAAGACAGTACCGCTGTATGGCGTGCCATTAATAGTAAAGCTAACAGTGTCGCCAGGCGCGGCGTCGCCGCCGACCGAACCGGTGACGTTGATGTTTGTTCCTGCTTCAGCCGCATTCACGATGTCATCTGGGGTGATGTCGTTAACGGTGATTGTTGCACTCGCCGTCGTATCAACGGTATGCGTTGACGTAGTCGTTGCGGTGAACGGATTACCCGCTGCATCGGTGCCAGTCACAGTCGCATCGAAGCTGGTGTCGGCGGCCAAGTCGGCGCCGTCAACCGCAATGCTGTAGGTGTTGCCTGCCAAGACAGTACCGCTGTATGGCGTGCCGTTGATGGTGAAGCTGACAGTGTCGCCCACTGTTGCATCGCCGCCGACAGTACCTGTCACATCAATCGTGCTTCCTGCTTCGGCCGCGTTCACGATGTCATCTGGGGTGATGTCATTAACGGTGATCGTTGCGCTCGCCGTCGTATCAACCGTGTGGGTTGAAGTCGTGGTTGCGGTGAACGGATTACCCGCGGCATCAGTGCCCGTCACGGTGGCATCGAAGCTGGTATCGGCAGCCAAGTCTGCGCCGTCAACCGCAATGCTGTAGGTGTTTCCAGCCAGCACGGTGCCGCTGTAGGGCGTACCGTTGATGGTGAAGCTCACGGTATCGCCAGGGGCGGCGTCGCCACCGACGGTACCTGTCACATCAATCGTGCTTCCTGCTTCGGCCGCGTTAACGATGTCATCAGGCGTAACATCATTAACGGTGATTGTTGCCGAGGCAGAGGTATCAACCGTGTGGGTTGAAGTGGTGGTTGCGGTAAATGGATTACCCGCATCGTCAGTGCCGGTCACGGTGGCATCGAAGCTGGTTTGCGCTGCTAGATCGCTGCCCGCAACCGCAATGCTGTAAGTGTTGCCTGCCAAGACAGTACCACTGTAAGGCGTGCCGTTAATCGTAAAGCTAACGGTATCGCCCTCCGTGGCATCGCCACCCACTGTACCGGTGACGTTGATGGTTGCTCCGGCTTCGGCCGCGTTAACAATGTCGTCGGCCGTGATGTCGTTAACCGTGATTGTTGCGGTCGCGCTGGTATCAACGGTGTGCGTTGAGGTCGTGGTTGCGGTGAACGGATTGCCCGCGACATCAGTGCCGGTCACCGTGGCATCGAAGCTGGTATCGGCCGCCAAGTCAGCGCCGTCAACCGCAATGCTGTAGGTGTTGCCAGCCAAGACGGTGCCGCTGTATGGCGTGCCGTTAATGGTGAAACTAACCGTATCGCCAGGCGCGGCGTCGCCACCGACTGTTCCTGTTACATCAATCGTACTTCCAGCTTCGGCTGCGTTAACAATATCATCAGGCGTGATGTCGTTAACGGTGATTGTTGCCGCAGCAGACGTATCAACCGTGTGGGTTGAAGTCGTCGTTGCAGTGAACGGATTACCCGCTGCATCAGTGCCGGTCACCGTGGCATCGAAGCTGGTGTCTGTCGCTAAGTCGGCGCCATCAACTGCAATGCTGTAGGTGTTGCCCGCCAGTACATTACCGCTGTATGGCGTACCGTTGATGGTGAAGCTGATTGCGTCACCTACGGTTGCATCGCCGCCCACTGAACCAGTGACGTTGATGCTTGTTCCGGCTTCGGCCGCGTTCACGATGTCGTCAGCGGTGATGTCGTTCACCGTGATTGTTGCTGTCGCGCTGGTATCAACCGTGTGGGTTGAAGTCGTGGTAGCCGTGAACGGATTACCCGCTGCGTCTGTACCCGTTACTGTCGCATCGAAGCTCGTGTCGGCGGCTAGGTCAGCGCCGTCAACCGCAATGCTGTAGGTGTTGCCCGCCAGCACGGTGCCGCTGTAAGGCGTACCGTTGATGGTGAAGCTGATTGCGTCGCCCACGGTAGCATCGCCGCCGACAGTACCGGTCACATCAATCGTGCTTCCGGCTTCTGCTGCATTCACGATGTCATCTGGGGTGATGTCGTTAACGGTGATCGTTGCGGTCGCTGCCGTATCAACGGTGTGGGTTGAGGTGGTGGTTGCGGTAAATGGATTACCTGTCGCGTCAGTGCCAGTCACAGTCGCATCGAAGCTGATGTCGGCCGCCAAGTCTGCGCCATCAACGGCAATGCTGTAGGTGTTGCCCGCCAGCACGGTGCCGCTGTATGGCGTACCGTTGATGGTGAAGCTGATTGCGTCACCAACGGTTGCATCGCCACCAACAGTACCGGTGACATTGA
>NZ_JBFRYA010000016.1:0-91952 GCF_040892635.1 Zhongshania guokunii
GCTGCTGCGACTGAAGGCCTTCTTCACTGCTTGAATTTTGAACGATTGGGTAAATCTTGCTTTCATCATTTACTGCCTCTAACTGAAAATTAGAAGCGACAACTAGCCTGACACAGGGGGAGTATTGATCACCTCTGACCACGGCATGAACGCTGATAAGAGCCACGGTGGCACCCTCCCAGAAGAGCGCGACATTCCACTATTTGTGATCGGCGCGGGCTTTTCACACCGCCCCGACGCGGCACCAAAGCAAACCGAAATTTGCGGCTCAATATGTGAGCTACTGGGCATTGTTGGCCACAACAAGCCATTTGCGCATAAAACACTGCAAGATGCCCAAACGACGGTAAAGCCCTGTATAGCCGCGGCGGTTTAAACACCGCCCGCTATAACCGCGGTATTCTTAAATTTAGCCGTAGCTGCAGATTATTCTTTACCTTCCAGCTTCGCCTTTAAATCAGCAAAAGGGTTGAACGTAGCGGCCTTCACCTTTTTCTCACTGGTACTGCCATAGCGTACCAAATTTTCATATTTTGTATGTTCTTCGTCATGGCAGTAAATACACAATAGCTCCCAATTACTGCCATCAGCGGGGTTGTTGTCGTGATTGTGATCTACATGGTGAACCGTCAACTCCGACAAACCTTTACGTTCAAAGTCACGTGCGCAGCGCCCACAGGTCCACGGGTATAGCTTTAAGGCCTTTTCTCGGTAACCACTGGCGCGCTTGGCATTGTATTCCCGCTGCTCGGCGAGTACCTGATCGAGTGTTTTTTTCTGGCTGGTCATAGTCATACCTTTAAGGTTTATTATTTCCCATAGACTACTGTCTATTTATAGCACGACAAAAAAAGGGCGGTTATTAATCGCCCTCTTTACACTTCATCACATTATTGCTTATCTGACTACAATGTTGAACCTGTACTACCTGTAGCACCGGTACCACCTGTAGCTGTTGAGCATGTTTGGCTACCAAGCACTAAGCGAACACCACTGTCACTCACTTGCGCGGGCGTAAAGGTCGGCGTTGAATTTGTACTCCCATCTGCCGTCGCAGAGAAAATAAAGGCCACATTAGAACTTAAGTTTGTAGTACCAGTACCTGTCGACGCCCCCAAAGGAACATTTACTACACTACTGTCACCACCAGTTACAAATGCGGTTGCATCACTAACTGCAATAAATTCACTAGGAATATCACTACACGAATTAACTACAGTAAAATCAACGGGAATATTTGTGGGGGCGCCGGGGTTAGTTTTACCCAACTTTATCGTCCCACCGTCCAATTCACAGATATTACTCAGCGAAAGCTTACCGTTTTGAGACAGTATCGGGTCGCCAGCGGCTGGCTCAAAAGTCGCTATCAGGCTCTCGCTGCCTTCTTTAAGTTCAAACACCACTGGGAAGTTCGGTGCTCGGTACACATCAACCGAAGAGAATGTGTCCAAAGAATATGCGCGTTTAGTCCGCGCCCAACCACCGCTACTTTGGTAGTACGACAGAGAGAACTGCCGCGTATTAGGCTGACCAGCGGCGTCAATGACATTAAAGCTCGCAGGAGCATAAACACTCGAATTACAGTAGTTATACCAGTAATCCAGATTAAAATACGTTAGATGATCGGTTTCAAAAGAAACAAATAAGGTGCTGTCGGGCTTACTTTCAACCGTCGCGATGATCGGCAAACCTGTATCTGGATCTAATTGAGGCTTCCACTTACCCGTCAATTCGTTGTATGTCCATACGGGTACAGTATCGCCAGCGTTGACAGTGCCGACAGGTGCTGTATCAACCAACCCCGCTCCAGTTGCACCTTCAGGAAATGGAGTGCCTGCGGGTATAGTAATTTCAATTGAAACGGGATTACCGCTGAATTCAGTAATTAAATCACCATTGGAATCGCGCAACTCAATCGCCGCAAAACCTGCCGATGAAAACGAGCCTGATTCGGGCGTACTCGGATCATCGTCCTCGATCGTTGTATCCAAGCCGCCGGGGAACAGTGCCAATGAGCCGTTCGACGGCACAAAATCGGGATCGACATCCGCACCAGTATCATTATCAAAATGCACGACCGTTAACGTAAGTTCGCCAGGAGCCGCCGGCGCGCCATTGCTTGTTTTTAATTGCGTACCAGCAGGAACGGTTACAGCTGTAGAGCCTTTTACAGCGGCAGTATTGCTAACGCTATCAGCAGCTCGTGTAACCGTACTACTGGAAATATCGGCTACCGTATTAGTCACGCCGCCAGCTGACGTTGCACTGCCAGTAGTAGATTGACTTGCAACAGGAACAGACGCTGGAGAGTTTATTGCGGTCAAGGTGATCGTTATAAGGTAATCACCCGGAGCGGTAATGCTTTGCAAAGAGCTACTGGATACAAAATTTGGCGCTGAACCGACAAAAACAACATCTAATGGGTCATCACTAATTAGCGACGACGACGACAACAAGTTAAGATCGATTACCCCGCCCGTGCCTGCAACGGCATCATCAACAACGCTATATTCCGTTTTGGACTTATTATCTGATGCTAAGGAAAAACGTGGCGCATCGCCTTCGCTACCCACGGCATCAACGATTTTGATGCTGCCCGTACTTAAACGTGTACCGCTTTGGTCAACCATTTGTACTCTAAACGTACTGGTTTCTACTACTGCAGGCGATTTCGCTTTGCTGTCACTAAAACACCCCGACAGCGTGCTTACCGACATGAGGCCAACGGCAAGTGATTTAAGGCGCACGACATTGACTTTCTTCATCTGAAGATCCATTTCATTTCCCTTTCATTTTAAAATTTACGCTAGTATACAAAGTGATTCCTGCAAGGACCCGCCAACCAGATTAATATCGCACTTTAATTAAAACGGTATCTAAATCTACAGTTTATGCCTCAATTACTGACCTACTAACTTCTAAAGTTCAATAATTAGCGCTAAATAATTTAACTAATATAAGTAGCAAAATAAACCCAAGTGCATTAATTAATCAGCTTACCCACCAAAATCCCGCAAAAAAAAAGGCGCCCGCAGGCGCCTCGTCAATCACTCGAGCCCTAATTACAGACTCAATATTTTCTCACCACGCGCAATACCCGAAACACCGCTACGCACCACTTCCATGATCGCCGCTTCACCAACGGCTTCTAGGAAGGAGTCGAGCTTGTCAGCTGCGCCAGTCACCTGAATGGTGTACACACTGGGGCCGACGTCGACGATCTGACCGCGAAAGATATCGGTGCAGCGCTTGATTTCGGCGCGCTGGGCACCGGTGGCACGCACTTTAACCAACATAAGTTCACGCTCAATGTGAGCACCTTCAGACAGGTCTACCAATTTAACAACGTCAATCAGGCGATTGAGGTGTTTGGTGATCTGTTCAATTTTGTGGTCGTCGCCAATCGTAGTTAAGGTTAAGCGCGAAAGAGTCGGATCTTCTGTGGGTGCAACGTTGAGCGTCTCAATGTTGTAACCGCGCTGTGAGAATAAACCCACCACCCGCGACAGGGCACCCGGCTCATTTTCCAACAATACCGAAATTATGTGTCGCATCATTTTAGGTCCGCTCCGTTTTGCTCAGCCACATATCGCGCATGCTGCCGTTAGGGGCGATATGCATTGGGTATACATGCTCGTGTGGATCTACGTGAATATCCATAAACACCAGATCGTTTTTACGGGCAAAGGCTTCTTTCATTGCCTCTTCCAAATCACTCAACTGGGTAACTTTGATACCGACATGACCATAGGCTTCGGCCAGTTTCACAAAGTTAGGCAGCGAGTTTTCGTAAACACTTTCCGAGTAGCGGCCATCGTATTGCATGTCCTGCCACTGTTTAACCATACCCAGGTAGCCGTTATACAAGCTGATTATTTTCACTGGAATATTGTATTGGGCGCAGGTCGACAGTTCCTGAATATTCATCTGAATACTGCCCTCGCCAGTAACACAGGCAACGTCTGCGTCTGGGAAGGCCAGTTTGGCGCCCATCGCTGCGGGCAGGCCAAAGCCCATGGTGCCGAGGCCGCCAGAGTTCAACCAGCGCCGCGGCTCATCAAACTTGTAGTACTGCGCGGCAAACATCTGGTGTTGACCAACATCTGAGGCAACGTAAGCCTTCCCGTGAGTTACCTTGCACAGGGTTTCAATAACCTGCTGGGGTTTAATAAACGGCGTGGTGGTGTCGTACTGAGGGCGAACCCACAGGCCATGAGTGTCACGCCACTCGTCGATTTGATTCCACCAGTGCTGCAGTGCATCTTTGTCTGGCAGGCTGGTATCGGCAGCACGCATTTCGTGAATCACCGCCAGCAGATCATTCAACACCGAGTCTACCGGGCCAACAATCGGCACGTCGGCCGCGATAGTTTTAGAGATTGCCGCGGGGTCAATGTCGATATGAACAATTTTGGCGCCGGGGCAGAATTTACCGGTGGTGTTGGTAACGCGGTCGTCAAAACGCGCGCCAACCGCCAAGATCACATCGCTGTGGTGCATGGCGTTATTGGCTTCGTAAAAGCCGTGCATCCCCAGCATGCCGACAAACTGGCGGTCGCTGGCAGGGTAAGCACCCAAGCCCATCAAGGTGTGGGTAACTGGGAAATTCAGTTCCCGCGCTAATACCCGCAATTGCTCAGAGGCATTGCCCTGTACGACACCGCCACCGGCGTAGATGATCGGACGTTTAGCCGACAGCAACAAACTGGCTGCCTTTTTAATTTGCCCAGAGTGACCGCGAGTCGCTGGCGTGTAGGAGCGCAGCTTTACCTTTTTGGGGTAGTTGTATTCGAATTTGTCGTGGGGATTGGTTAAATCCTTAGGCAGGTCGATAACCACCGGACCGGGACGGCCAGTCGTGGCAATGTAGAAGGCCTTTTTGATGATCTCAGGAATATCCTCAGTGCGAGTTACCTGAAAACTGTGTTTAACGATAGGCCGAGAAATACCCAGCATATCAGTTTCCTGAAAAGCGTCTTCGCCAATCAAGTGACTCATGACCTGACCTGACAAGACCACCATTGGGATGGAGTCCATATACGCGGTGGCAATGCCGGTTATGGCATTGGTTGCGCCTGGGCCAGAAGTAACCAACACCACGCCAGGCTTGCCGGTAGCGCGAGCATAGCCGTCTGCCGCGTGGGTCGCCGCTTGTTCGTGACGCACAAGAATATGCGGCACCTTGCAGCTTTTAAATAAAGCATCGTAAATATGCAGTACGGCACCACCTGGGTAGCCGAAGATGAACTCTACACCCTCGTCTTCCATGGCGCGTGCGATCATTTCGCCGCCAGATAACAATTCCACTGAAATACCCTCGATTCAGTTTGAATACGCAAAAACTTGTAAAAAAATAGCCCGAGCAACACGCCCGAAACTCGATTAACAAGAACAAAGATGTCGAAACACATTACCACCGGTCCCAGCCGACACGGCTGAAGTCCGGGCGAAACGCCAAAATGCTGCTGAGCAGCGCTTATATGCAACGCGGGATAACGCGGTGCGGGCAATCTCGCAACACAGGTCATGTGTCTGCAGAGTGAATGGAACTACTGTTGTAGCCGTGCAACACGATGAGTCGCACTCTGTACTTTGGCCGCAGGTAAGCGGCGCGGAAAACAGCCATTTGCTATCGCAAAGATAGACTGCGTATTTTTTAACCTATGGCCGCTTATGTCAATACCAAATTTCCCGTAAATTCACGGGATTAGCAAGTATTCCGCTTAAATCAGCGCAGTCGGCCACAGAAATTAGCGACTGTTTTTCTTAAGCGCTAATAATCTGCCATAATCCTTATAACTTATCTTTACGGCACCAACACGCTATGAATAAGACCATACTGATCTCAGGCCTTTGCGCCGCCCTATTATGCACTAGCCTCAATAGCCATGCTGACAAAAAAGGCTACTACCGATGGAGCGATGACGAAGGCAAAACGCATTTCACCCAAAAGCCACCAAATGGCCGCGAATCGACATTCATTAGAACCTCGAGCAGCGCAAGCTTAGACAGCGACGTGAGTGTTAGTGACACTGACAGCAGCACCGACAAGGTTGCCGCAGCAAGCGAAGCGCTACCAGAGAAGATGGAAGTGCTTCCGCCTAAAAACCCTGAGCTTTGCACTAAGGCCAAGGCGAATATGCAATCCCTCGCCACCAATGGCACCCGCATTCGAATTAGCAATGCCGATGGCAGCAGCCGGTTTTTAAATAGCGAAGAAATAAACGAGCAGAAAAATCGCGCCCAGGAAGTCATTAACGTGCACTGCAACTAAGCCTAGCTACTAAAAACGCTGCCACGCCATAAACACCCCGCACGCCGCCAAGACTATGGCGGTAAGTGGTAACAGGCGGCGCTGATAGAACTGACTCGCCGCCAAGTAATACAGCAGCGGGAGCACCACTAGCACCACCGCCAACTGAGCCAGCTCGATACCAAGATTAAAGCTTCCCAATGCGACAAGCTTCATAGGGCTAGCCGACAGCATGCCCGCCAGCACCCCTGCAAAACCAAAACCGTGGAGCAAACCCACGCTCATCGCCAAGCGCCGCTGAAATACCGCACTTACATTGAACAGCACCAATAGGGCAGCGAAACTGATCGACAGGGCAATACCAATCTCCACAGGCCGCGAGGGCAGATTAAACCAACCCAAGCTTGCACTGACCAAGGTTAGGCTGTGCGCCAAGGTAAACATAGTGACGATACCCACTACCTCAGCACACACCGTTCGCAGCGGCGTTTTGTCGCGCTGTCGAGTTACCGGTAGCAGCAGTGCAAGCAAAAACATCAGATGGTCATAACCTAGCGCTAAATGAATTGCGCCCTCTTTGCTAAATTTAAGGGCGGTGGTCCACGCCGTGACATTGCCCAACACCAGCTGCGGGCTGGTCGGCGACAGCACACTTAATTGCACATGTTCATCGCTTTGTACTAAATCTGACGACAACAGGGTTTTACCCTCGCCAACATTTACCGCCACAAGGGCACGATGCAGAGGATCAACATCAAATAATAGCGAGTACGATAGCGTTAGTTCGTCGGTTTCGTGCAAACAGGCGGCATCTAGCGACCAAGCGGCGTAACTACCATCGCTGTGCTCACTTAGGCCGTCTAAGCGAAATAATATAGGGCAATCGCCGCCGCGACGTTTGAGGCGAACTGTTTCCCTAAGCAGCGCGCGGAACTGCGACTCCCCCGCCCGCAACTCGCCCCAAGTAAGCAGACTATCGCCATTAAGATCAAAACTCTGCAAACGCTGCATATCTTCCAGCGCAATATCTAGGCGGATCTTGTCTGCATACACATAAATAAAACTATCACTGGCTTTGTGGGCGTGGGCGCTCAGCGAAAACCACAGACTAAAAACCAACAGCAGCAATCGGATCATTGACTATTTTCCGCTTGTGCTGCGGCGCGCCTGGCCCGTATTAATAACTGAGTATCTGGCCACTCTCGCTGCTCCTGCCAATTGTTTTGCGCCCACAACAGCGCCGCTGCGGGTTTCGATTCTATATCTAATAAAAACTGGGCGTAAGCGCGCTTATGTAAGACCTCACCCCGCCACAGCGCCTCATTAAAACGCTCACGCAACACACTAATAAGCTGCTCACCACCGCCTTGCCTGCGCGCGGCAATGGCATGCAGCACCGCAAGTGAGTCCACCGCCAAATACTGACCGGTTAATGCCAAAACGGCAGCATTGTTGTTGGTCGCTAACTTTAGCGCCGCCAAGCGCGCCCTAGCATACACGTCATAGGGGTTCATACTGAGCACCAATTGCCACAGCTGCGCGGCATCATCACGGCCTGCACGCTCAGCGATATCGGCCAAACTGCCGCTCGCCCAGCTTAGCGCTTGGCGGTCGGCCAAGGGCCCAGCCTTGGCCATGGCGGTTTTTAACTCATGGTATGCGGCTTCCGCCTCCACTACATTTTCAGTAGCGGCCGCTCGCAACAATTGTCGGCAACTCGCCGCGTAAAGGTCTTTGCTCGCGTTCGCCAGTTTATCGCAGGCCAAATCCGCAACGACCGTATCGCCACTAACGAAGGCAATATTGAAGCGCATCATCTGCGCGTGGAAATTATTTGGCTGTAACTTACTTAGCACCGCAAGGTCAGCGACAGCAGCTGAAAACTGATGCAAGCTTTGTCGTAAGGACGCGCGGTAAAGGTAGAAATCAGGGGTGTAATCCTCAGCTGACACCCCTGCCAGCTCACGCTGCGCATCGCCTAGCAAGCGCGGATTAGCGCTACGCTGAAAATCCAACAAGGCCTGCCTGGCGCGGGCAATGTGCTGCTCTGGAGTCGTCGCTAACAAGGAGTTCTGTAGGGTATTTTGGGGAGTCGCTTGCTTGGTAATAGTAAAAACTGTCTGTTCATCACGAGTAGGATGAGTGACCGGAGGCCCCGTTAACGCACTGGCTACTAGCGATAAACCAGGCCCAAGAATAAACCCCATTAACAGGGGGAGTATGGCGCGAGTATTATTTGTAAACCGCAAAGTATTCACTCGCGCCATGGTCTTAATTAGCTGCTGATAAATCGGCAATCGCCTGAGGATCGAAATCCTCAGTGACATTCGCGTCATTAATCGCAACGGGGTCGGCATTGGCATCACGCAAAAACACCGAAGTCAGCAATTGGCTAAAGCTCTGCTCAGCATTGCCACCAACTTTTCCCTGACCGTCGTATTTACTATCACTGTCATTACAGGCGGAAAGGCCTGCCACAACGGCAAGAGCGAGACTGCATTTCAGCATCGTATTCATGGCTAGCTCCTCTTAATTGGCAGAGACTGCGCCAGCAATAGGCGTAGCCAAATACGGGAAGCTCGTTGAGTACTCAGCGGGATTAGGCTTGGCACCGTCGTTTACCACTGCGCCAGGATTCGCCACCGCTGGCGAGTCACCGCTAAGATCGCAGGTTTGCAAACCATTAGCGCCCAATAAAGCGCCTTCGGCTACTGTCAGTGCAATATCAACAACGTCGTCTGTTACGCGACGACCATTGGGGAAGCCTGCTAAATCGCAGCCCAAGAAGCCTAAATCACTGTAACCCTCGGCGCCCGGCACCACGGCACCAATAGCAGTGTTCATGCGCAGCATTTCACCCGGTGTTGTTAAATTTGCCGGCGCGGTAAATTTAAAGTTAGCGGGAGTATCGCTAGCACCGGTGCTCACACCGGTTACAAAGGCCGCTAGCAAGTCAGTCCGACCGCCTTCCGGCATCGGTGCAGGCACGCCAAACAGCACTTCGACCAAGGTTGGCAGCGTTGGGTACAGCACATAGCTGGCAAAATTCGCTACGTCGTCTTTCGGCTCGCTGGCATTGAATTTGTCTTTGTCGGTAATACCGATTACCACCTCATTAACCAGCGGGCTACCGAGGCGAGATACCTGAGTCCACGCACCGCCTTCAACACTTGGGCCTTGACCCGCATCGCCAGCCACTGGGCCAGCTGGATTAGGATTCAGTATCCGGCCTTGACGTTTGCTCGCCGTAGTCCAGGCACCAATAACCGGATCACCGCCAGCTGTTAAGCAGCTAATGGGCAGCTCTAAAGCCAAGGAGGTTACATTTTTATTGGCAATGGTATTGCTGCGGGAATCGCGCGCGCCCAGAGGATTCAAGTTTACTTGGTCGAAAATCTCACCCAAATTCACCACAAAGCCTTCGCGGCGCTGACCAACAAACAAACGGCCTTGGCCAGTGCAACCCGGCACACTAATATCGTACACATACTGCGCGGCGTAGCCTGCGTAATCGGGAATCGTTTTAGTACCGATATTATCAACTGGCTTGGTGAAGGTAGTGCCACCGCCCGCCATACTCACTGCGCTGCTCGTTCCGCTGCGGCGATCACCGCTAACCACATTCACTGAATAGGTTTCGACCACATTCAAAAAGCCAGGGGTAGTGCCACTGCCGCCGCCCACCGCAGCCAACGGCACTTGCACACCGCCGTTGCCTGTTTCAATTTCACCATCGGTGATTAAACCGGCAGCATTGGCCTGGCCGTAGGCATTGTTAAATTTAAATTGAAACGTAAGGTCTTCTACTGCATCGCCATTATTGTCGATATGTATTTCATAAAGGGCGGTCGGGTCCATAGTAAAGTAGTTGGGACCGCCGTAGGCGTCTTGCAGGGGCTGGTAGTTGGCAATCAGGGTTACATAATCACCGCGATCCGCTTCATAGCTGCGGAACATATAGAAATCGGTGCCATCGACTTTAGGCGAACCGGCGATGAATGGTGCTTCGCGGTGGCTGGATGCCATCGCATACTGGCTGAGTATGGCTGCGCTAAGAACAGATAGAGCCAGCAGCCCTCGCTGTGGGGATCGCTGAGTGTGGTATTTCATGGTGGCACCTCGGTTATTAGTGGTTGTGCCCCGTCTTTACGACTCAGGCACGCCCATAGATCACCTTGAACACCAAATCAATACGAATTTCCACCTAGACTCATATCAGTACTTTGCTAAGCGCTTATTCAAAAAGTGGAAACGCTCACTGTAAGCGCGGTGCTTTAAACACAATCTCTCCCTCTTCGACCGTGGCATTGATTACCTGGCCGGCAACAAACTCACCTTTCAGTAAGCTTTGCGCCAAGGGGTTTTCAAATTGCTGCTGAATCGCTCGCTTGAGCGGCCGCGCGCCGTATACCGGATCAAAACCAATATCAGCTAGGCGATCCAGGGCTTCATCGCTCACTTCAAGGCGCAGCTCCCTGTCAGCCAAACGGCTATTTAAAATGCCCAACTGAATACCGGCAATGGCCTGTACCTGAGTGCGATCTAAGGGCTCAAACACCACCAATTCATCAATACGGTTAATAAATTCAGGACGGAAATGCCCCGACACCACATTGAGCACCGCATCGCGAATTTTAGGGTATTCGCTACCGGCAACGGTCATGTCCTGAATAACGTCGGAGCCAAGATTCGAGGTCATCACGATCACGGTATTGCGAAAATCGACGGTGCGACCTTGACCGTCGGTGAGACGCCCGTCATCCAAAACCTGCAATAAAATATTAAACACATCGGGGTGAGCCTTCTCTACTTCATCCAATAACAGCAATGAGTATGGACGGCGGCGTACCGCCTCGGTGAGATAGCCGCCCTCTTCGTAGCCGACATAGCCCGGAGGCGCGCCGATTAAGCGAGCCACCGAATGCTTCTCCATAAACTCCGACATATCGATGCGCACCATGGCGTCTTCGCTGTCGTAAAGGAACATCGACAGCGCTTTGCACAGCTCCGTTTTACCAACACCTGTTGGCCCCAAGAACAAGAAGGAACCGTTCGGCCGATTGGGGTCACTTAAGCCGGCCCGACTGCGACGCACGGCATTGGATACGGCCTCTACCGCCTCGCTCTGGCCAATTACCCGCTGATGCAGCTCATCTTCCATGCGCAGCAGTTTATCGCGCTCACCTTCCAGCATTTTACTAATCGGAATGCCGGTCCAGCGCGAGACGACTTCGGCGACTTCTTCTTCAGAAACCTTATTGCGCAGCAATTGCATAGTGCCGTGATCCACGGCATCGGCACTGACTAATTGCTTTTCCAGCTCGGGAATTTTGCCGTACTGCAGCTCAGACATCCGGGTTAAATCACCTGCTCGGCGGGCGGTTTCCAATTCAAGCTTGGCCTGCTCTAAATCCACCTTAATTTGCGCCGAACCTTGCAACGCTGCCTTTTCACCCTTCCAAATCTCATTCAGGTCTGAAAATTCTTTTTCAACCTTGGTGATATCCGCATTCAGCAATTCCAGCTGTTTACGAGCGGCGAGATCGTCGTCTTTTTTGACAGCCTCGCGCTGAATTTTCAATTGAATCAAGCGCCGCTCGAGCTTATCCATAACCTCGGGCTTGGAATCAATTTCCATACGAATGCGGCTGGCTGCTTCGTCAATTAAGTCAATCGCCTTATCGGGTAACTGCCGATCGGTGATATAGCGCTGGGATAATTTAGTAGCAGCGATAATCGCCGAGTCAGTAATATCGACGCCGTGATGCACTTCGTAGCGCTCTTTTAGGCCACGCAAAATCGCGATGGTGTCTTCTTCAGAAGGCTCCTCTACCAAGACTTTTTGGAAGCGCCGCTCAAGCGCCGCGTCTTTCTCAATAGATTGGCGATACTCATTTAGCGTTGTTGCGCCTACGCAGTGCAGTTCACCCCGTGCCAAAGCCGGCTTAAGCATATTGCCGGCGTCCATAGCGCCTTCAGCTTTACCGGCGCCGACCATGGTGTGCAATTCGTCGATAAACAGAATCACCCGGCCTTCTTCTTTAGACAATTCGTTGAGCACGGCTTTTAAGCGCTCTTCAAAATCACCACGGAATTTTGCGCCGGCCAACAGTGCACCCAAATCTAAAGACAGAACCCGCTTATTCTTTAAACCCTCGGGCACTTCGCCGTTAACTATGCGCTGCGCCAAACCTTCAACAATCGCGGTTTTACCAACCCCAGGTTCGCCAATCAGCACTGGATTATTTTTGGTTCTACGCTGCAGAACCTGAATAGTTCGGCGAATTTCATCGTCGCGGCCGATCACTGGATCTAATTTTCCTGACTCGGCGCGTTCGGTTAAATCAATGGTGTATTTATCTAAGGCTTGGCGTGACTCTTCGGCCGAGGCATCATCTACCGCTTGGCCGCCGCGCACTTTATCAATTGCCGCATTGAGCGCGCCTTTTTTAACGCCGCTATCGGCCAAGAGCTTAGCGGCTTCGTCAGTCGATTCCAGTATCGCCAACAGCACCAGTTCGCTAGAAATATAGCTGTCTTTGCGCTGCTGCGAGAGCTTGTCAGTAACATTAAAAATACGTGCCAAAGCTGGTGATATATGCACATCACCAGCAGCACCCTGTACCGTGGGCATACGCTCCAGCGCCGCCGCTATACTCTGTTCTAGCAGGGGAATATTGGCGCCTGCTTGGGTCAACAAAGGCTTGGCACTGCCACCTTGCTGCTTGAGCAGGGCACTCAGTAAATGCAGGGCTTCAATGTATTGATGGTCTTTACCCAGCGCCAGTGACTGAGCATCTGCAACCGCAGCTTGCAAAGAAGTAGTAAAACGATCTATTCGCATTTTGAGCTCTCCGACAACAGTAACTAGAAGGCGAATGCCTTCTCTTGTCATGCTCTATAAATGGGGGAGCAGCATGCAAATTTCAAGATGAGATAGGGGTAAACACTAGCTAAGGAGGGATTAAGAGCCTAGGACTTGATATAGATCAAACTTAATTGGCGACCGGTGACGCCGTCACGACGAAAGGAATAAAACTCATCTGCCTCGGCAAACGTGCAGCGCTGCGCGCCACCCACCCAGCCCACGCCAAGAGAGTGCAATTGTGCTTTAGCAAGTGCGTATAGATCAGCATGGTAATGACTCGATTTGGCCGCAACGGGCTTAAATGCTGCGTCAATATCGGCAGATTCTGGCCCCACAAAACCCGTTTTAAAAGCCTGATAAACCTCTACGCCAACCTCAAAGTGAGCTTGGGAGATAGCGGGGCCAATCCACGCCAACAACTCATTGGTCGGACAATTAAACGCTTGTACAGTGTTCGCCAAGACCCCAGCACACAGCCCCCGCCAACCGGCGTGAGCAGCGGCCACTTGCGTTCCATCGCGACGGCAAAACAGTACCGGCACACAGTCGGCGGTTAGCACCCCACAACCCAAACCCACCACATTGGAAATACTGGCGTCGGCACTGGGCACAGCGACTCGCGATTGCGCCAGCGTCACAACATCAGTGCCATGCACTTGATTCAGCCAGCCAATACTCGCTAAACCGGCGCAGGCGCCAAGTAACTGATCGCGATTTTCTGCCACCGCTTCTGGGCTGTCGGCAACGTGGTCGCCAAGATTAAAGCCTTCATACGGGCCCGTACTCACGCCCTTAAACCCCGCAAAACCACTTCGGGTGGTCGATAGCGCGACCACCGACGCCGGTGCCGGCCAATCAGGCGTCAGCCACACTCAGCGTACATCCTCGGTAGACAGCACAGCGAGCAAGGCTTTCATATCTTCTGGCAGCGGCACTTCCCAAGACATGGTGTCACCGGAAATGGGGTGTTCTAGTTCCAACCGGCGCGCGTGCAGCGCCTGACGGCCAAAGCCGCGCAACTGGGTAATCAACACCTCACTGGCGCCCTTAGGCAAACGCGGCCGACCAGCGTAGAGCGGATCGCCAATCAAAGGATATTTAATATGCGCCATATGCACCCGAATTTGGTGGGTGCGGCCGGTTTCTAAAAAGCAGCGAATATGGGTGTGGTTTAAATAGCGCCGCGTCACTCGATAATGAGTAATCGCCTCTTTACCACCAATTTGACTCACTGCCATTTTAGTGCGCTGGCGCGGATGACGCCCCATGGGCTCTTCAACCGTGCCGCCACCAGTCATGGTGCCAAAGACCACTGCATCGTATTCGCGGTGTACTTCCCTAGCCTGAAGCTGAGCAACCAAGCTAGTGTGAGCTTCCAAGGTTTTAGCGGCAATCATCAAGCCGGTGGTATCACGATCGAGACGGTGAACAATTCCCGCGCGCGGGACGGTAGCGATATCGGGGAAGTGATTTAGCAGGGCATTCAACAACGTGCCGTCAGGGTTACCTGCGCCGGGGTGCACGACTAAGCCCGCCGGTTTATTAATAACCAGAACGTGTTCGTCTTCAAAGACGATATCAAGCTCAATTTTCTCGGCTTCCCAGCGCACTTCGGACTGTAATTCGGCGTGCAAATTTAGCTTATCGTCTTCATAAACTTTGTCGCGAGTTCGCTGAATCTCGCCATTAACGGTGAGTTCGCCACTTTTTATCCAGGTCTGGAGGCGCGAGCGCGAGTACTCTGGGAACAACTGCGCGGCCACTTGGTCAAAGCGGTCGCCATTGAAGCCCGCGGGGACAATTTCCTGTCGATCTATAATCTCGGTCATAGCTGATTCTTTATACCATCTTCGCGCTGTGTTTAAATAGCAGGCCCTCGCTAAGGCAAGGGATCATTGGGGATATTCCGCTATTTGGAAAAATTACATGAAAGCTGTCGTTAAGGTCTTTGCACTTCTCTTTATAAGCATATTGGTGGCTGGCTGTGCCAGCGATCCAGATCGGCCCGAAATGTCGGAGCGAGAAATCTACGAAGCTGCGCAAGGCTACCTGAAAAGCAAAAACTTTTCATTGGCCGTGGAGAATTTACAGCTCCTCGAAAGCCGCTATCCTTTCGGCCCTTACGCCGAACAGGCCCAGTTAGAGATTATTTACGGGTATTATCGCGGTGGCGACAACGAAGCGGCAGTGGCTGCGGCGGATCGTTTTATTCGCTTGCACCCCCAGCACCCGAAAGTTGATTACGCCTATTATATGCGTGGACTAGCCAACTACACCGAAGGTGAAGGCTTTTTGGAGCGGTTTATCCCCACGGATATGACCCAGCGCGATCCCGGCTCGACGATTAAGTCGTTTGACGATTTCCGGCAGTTGCTGCAACGTTTCCCAGACAGTGAATACGCGCCCGACGCCAAAGCGCGTATGGTGCAGTTGCGCAACCGCTTGGCGCGCTACGAAATTAACGTTGCCAATTACTATTTCAAGCGTAAAGCTTACCTCGCAGCCGCCAACCGCGGTCGCTACGTTATTGAAAACCTGCCGCAAACCCCCGCCATACCAGACGCCCTCGCGGTGATGGTACAAGCGTATTTGCTGCTGGGCATGAACGACCTAGCCGACCAATCGCTGATGGTGTTGCGCAAAAACTACCCCAAGCACCCCTCACTAGACAAAAATGGCAATTTTGTTAGCCAAGTTGGCTTGGATCAGGAAGGTTCTGTTATCAATAAAGCGACCCTAGGCTTGTTTGATCGCTATGAGCCGCCGAAGTTTGATAATCGGGAAGAGACTGAGCAGTAGGACTGCAAGACGCTTTACGGGAGATGGGAAACGCTTTTGGCGTTAAGCCTAAGCTCCAGCAAGTAACATAGTTTGTAATAAGGCCGCCGATTGCGGCCTTTTTTTGTGGATGCCGTCTTAGTTGCTATACGCTGGACGGGAGACGCTAAGATAAGCTCCGGGGTTCAAAGCCTTTGCGTCTCCCGTCTCCCGTCCGGCATCCAGCGAATCACCCAGCAGTCGCCGCCACATACTCTGCCAGCTTCGCTTCCGCTTCGTCGCCAAACAAAATCTCACAAGCTTCCCGCAAACCGGGGGCATTGATTATGTCTTCGCGGCGCACTACCAGCGCTATTTTCGAGCGGCGGCGCAGGAAGTCGTCGAGCTTGGTAATCATTTCTCGCCTTGCGGCGTGCTCGATCTCACAGCGCAGGTACTCGGCGTTTTCAATAAGTAACTCTGCGCTGCTCGGGTCTTCGCGAATCATTTCGAGCATTTCGATGGCGCTGCGCCCGTAGCGGCGCCAAAGGCGCTGGGTCAGTGGCTCTGACGAGCTAGGGTCAGTTAGGGTATCGAGATTCATCAACGCCGCCTGATGCAGGTATTCGCGTTTTACGCTATTACCTGGCTCCCCGTACCAGCGCTGCTTGGCGTAGGGCAGGTTTATACCTAAATCCGCCACCAATTCAGCTACCTCGTCGCCGACGTTGATGCAGTCAGTGAGTTTGCCGCCGAAAATACTGAGATGCTGACCTTGCTCATCAACGTCAATCGCGTGCTTGCGAGACAGCTTCACCCAATCGGCCACGCCGTCTTCGCCTTTTAGTGCCAAGGGCCGCACACCACAGCGTTCAGAGATGATGTCGGCAGTGGTCAGCGGCTTTTCAAGCTTGAGCAAGTCGTTGACGTTATCCAGCACAAATTGGCGGTCAGCCTCAGTCACTTCAACTTCAGGGCTTTCAACCTGGCTGTCGGTAGTACCAATACAGGTCTTGGGGCCCATGGGAATAACAAAGAACAGGCGGCCATCACTGGCGAAGAAAGTCAGTATGCGCTGACTTTCAGTAAGGCGATCAACAATCAGGTGAATGCCTTTGGAGAACAAATGACGGTGCGCAGTGCGCTGCCCACTTAACTGGTTGTGAGTGTCCACATAGGGACCACAGGCGTTTATTAGCACTTTGGCGCGAATAG
This sequence comes from Zhongshania guokunii, assembly GCF_040892635.1. Classification (NCBI taxonomy): domain Bacteria; kingdom Pseudomonadati; phylum Pseudomonadota; class Gammaproteobacteria; order Cellvibrionales; family Spongiibacteraceae; genus Zhongshania; species Zhongshania guokunii. The sequence goes on from NZ_JBFRYA010000016.1 coordinate 17,094, forward strand.
TAAATTGCTCGCCACTGATATTATCGCGCACCTCGCTGTGCCACAGACCATCGCGGCGCTCAGCGCCGAGGGACTCAACGTAGTTAGCAACAATACCGCCGTAATTCAGGCTGGTGCGCACAAAGTTAAAGACAAAGCGCGCGTCATTGTCGTAAAGGTAGCAATCCGAGTATTCAAAGCCTCCTTCGGCATTGCCGGTATCAATCACCGTCTCGGCTTTGGCCAGCGCGGCGCGACTCATATAGCGGGGGGCGCGGGTCACAAAGCGGCCAAATGCCCAATACACAATGGTGCCCAAGTAGACCAAAAAGGCCGGAAAACGAAAACCGCGCTGAATGGTGGTGAGAAAACGAATTTCTTTTACCGTTGAGGGGTAGCTGCGCATCAAATGATTGCGGCTACGGCAGAGCTTATCAACCAGAAAATACTCGTGATTCTCTAAGTATTTAATTCCCCCCCACGCTAGATTCGAAGAGTTAGAGCTGGTTAGCCCGGCAAAATCGCCTCGGTCAATCAACGCAACTTTCGCGCCCTTGGCCGCCAGCGCGGCAGCCGACACCGCGCCGTTAATACCACCACCAAGTATTAAAACATCGAAAGTTCCGTCCTTGAGCTTTCGTACATTGCTTGCCCGTAATTCCATGCTGCCCTATTCCCTGATTGTCTGATGCGGAAATACACCGGCTGCGAAACACAGCCGTAAGTCTTAGCAGCCTTATTAAGCTATCTTGTTGAAAAACACCCTATTAATCGCCAATCGGCCATTTTTGGGTGATGGGGTAGCGACGATCGCGACCAAAGCCACGCTCGGTAATCCGCGTGCCGATTGGGGCTTGGCGGCGCTTGTACTCATTGATATCGATCAGTCGCAAAATCCGATAAACCATCTCGCGTTCAAAACCCGCGGCAATAATCGTCTCGGCGCTCTCGTCGTGTTCAATATAACGCTCAATGACCTGATCGAGAATATCGTAGGGAGGTAAACTGTCTTCATCTTTTTGGTCTGGCGCCAGTTCCGCCGACGGCGGCCGATCGATAACTCGCTGGGGAATTGCTGGCGACAACCTATTACGGTAGCGTGCCAATTCAAAAACTCGAATCTTCGAGACGTCTTTGAGCACATCAAAGCCGCCGGCCATATCACCGTACAGGGTGGAATAGCCCACTGCCACTTCACTCTTATTGCCGGTGGTTAGTACCAGCGAACCCTTTTTATTGGAGATCGCCATCAGCAACACACCGCGACAGCGGGCCTGCAAGTTCTCTTCGGTTTTGTCGGCACTTAGACCTTCAAACTCGTCACTTAGGGCCAGCATAAAGGCATCGTAAACCGATTCGATGGAAATCACCTGATAACGCACTTTGAGAATAGCCGCTTGGGCCTGAGCATCTTCCATGCTCATTGAGGCCGTGTAACGGAAGGGCATCATTACCGCCTCCACTCGATCCGCGCCCAGCGCATCTACAGCGATAGCCAAGGTCACCGCCGAATCGATACCGCCCGACAGACCTAAGACCACACTCTTAAAGCCATTCTTATTAACGTAATCCCGCACGCCCAGCACAAGAGTCTCGTAAATATCTTCTAACACCGGACGTAAATCGCTGACTTCGCCCTCTTCAAAACGCAGGCGGCGACCATCCCAGTTCGCAGTAACGCAGCTAATATATTCAATATAAGCAGGGCTGCGGGAGATTAATTCGCCTTCCGCCGACACCACCATCGAGGCGCCATCAAAAACTAATTCATCTTGGCCACCCACCAAATTGCAGTACACCACCGGCATACCGCCCTGCCATGCACGCTGGGCCAGCAATGCCTCGCGCTCTATTTGTTTGCCCGCGTGGAATGGTGACGCGCTAAGGTTCAGCATTAGCTGAGCACCTTCGGCCTTCGCGCCAGCGGTGGGCGCGTCTTCCCAAACGTCTTCGCAGATACTGATCGCGGTTGGCACCCCAAAGATATCCATTACTAGGGTGTGCTTACCCTCTTTAAAGTAACGCTTTTCGTCAAATACCCGATAATTGGGCAGGCACTGCTTGTGATATTCGTTAACCAACTTACCGCCAAAAAACACCCCAGCGGCATTGTATAAATTACCGTCTAAGGACCGGGGATAGCCCACCACCACGTAGCACTTAGGAGCTTGGCTGGCGATTTTTTGCAGCGCCCGCTCAATGCGATGCACCAAGCTCTCGCGCAGCAGCAAATCCTCTGGCGGATAGCCGGTCACTACCAGCTCGGGAAATAAGATTAACTGAGGGTCGTGACGAGAAACCGCCGTCTCTATGGTGGCAATAATCTTGTTAGTGTTGCCTTCAATATCCCCAACCACAGGATTAATTTGAGCCAGCACAATACGCAGTGAAGTCATTAAACGGTTTCCATCTACAAAAACGGGGGCTAATTTCGGCTTATTTACGGCAGCTCGAGCCTAGCACTCAATTAGGACGCATTATTCTATCAAATAAGCGAGAGTGCATCCCCCACTATGGACGTATAAACTGAGACTAGAACTCACTAAGGTATATTATGGCCATCGCCCCAGATCATATCCAGCAGCGCGCAATAATGCGCGTATACAGTGCCTATCGCTTTGCGCTGGCTGGCGCCTTTTTTGTGGCGCTCATCTTTGGCCCCGCTAAGTCGACATTGGGCACCAGCGCCCCCCAATTATTTGCGGTGGTGGCTTCAGCCTACGCCATTTTTGCCCTAGGCCTGTTAGTACGCCACTATTTCATGACGGGGCGCTACAGCCCTACCCAACTGTTTTTCGAGTTTTTCGTCGATATTGGCGCCATTATCTTTATGAGCTATTGCTCTGGCAGCGCCGATTCCGGTTTGCCGCTGTTACTCATTGTGTCAATTAGCGCCGCCAGCATCACCCTATCTAGCCAACTGAGCTTAGCGATTGCCGCCCTCGCTACGATCACCGCCATCAGCGAAGTTACCGTACACACTCTTTACGAGCGCGTTGGCACCCAGCAATTTATTGTTGCTGGCATCACTGGAATGGCCTATTTTTCCGCAGCCATTGCCATTCGCTACCTCAGCGCCCGCATTGTTAAAACTCAGCAATTAGCAGAGCGCCGGCGCACCGATATTGAGAAACTATCGGCAATAAATCAGCGCATTGTGCAAAGAATGCAGACCGGCATTATTGTGATGTCACAAACGGGCCACATCAAACTCATCAATGCCGCCGCCCAAGAGTTGCTTGATATCCGCCCCGCCTTGCCAGATCAAGATCAGTACGCCCCAGCGGTGCTTATTGAAATGGCCAAAGAGGGCATTAACCATTCACGTATTATTGCCGCGGGCCCGCAACACCTCGAAGTACACGTAAATATGACTAACCTCGAGGCCCACGATCACAGCGACTGTCTGCTTTATATTGAGAACATCAGCAAAATTACCCAGCGCGCTCAAAACCTGAAGCTCGCCTCGCTGGGACGCTTCACCGCCAGTATAGCCCATGAAATCCGCAACCCCTTGAGTGCCATTAGCCACGCGGCCCAATTACTCGCCGAAAGCCCAAATCTCGACAGTAGTGACACCCGCTTTGCCGACATTATTCAAAGTCACGCCCTGCGCATGAATGACATTATCAAAAATATTTTGGAACTGTCGCGAGGGCGCACGCCGCAACCCCAGCGCTTTGCGATAAGCGAATGGCTGCAAGACTTTATAGACAACTGGCAGCCCACCGAACACTGCGGCCTCAGTATGAGCCTCGAAAAACAAAGCGAGTTCGACATCGTTAATGTCGACCGCAGCCAGCTCAGTCAAATAATCTCGAATATCGCCGACAATGGTGCCCGACATGGCGCCGCCGAACACGGCAAAGCCGAATTACTATTTCGTTGCCACAGCTCGCCCCGCTCAGGGGCAGTAATACTGGACATTATCGACAACGGCGCCGGTATAAAGCCGGAAGATGAAGATAAAATATTTGAACCCTTTTTCACGACCCAATCACAAGGCAACGGCCTAGGGCTCTATTTATGTCGGGAATTATGTTTAGCCAATCAAATCCATATTTATTACCAGCGCACCACACTTGCGCAAAGTTGTTTTCGATTACAATTCTCACATCCCGACCGCGGCAATCTGCTTGATTAAAAGCGCAATCGGGTAAGCCATACCACAAGCAGTATTAAATCAGTCATAATGAAAGAGCGAACCACCATGCAGCAAACCGTTTTAATCATTGATGATGAGCCAGATATTCGCGAACTACTGGATATCACCATCAGTCGAATGGGTTTAAACACCATTGCGGTGGGCAATGTGCGCGACGCAATTCAGGCGCTTGGCAGCACCGCCAATATCAGCCTTTGCCTTACCGATATAAAACTGCCTGATGGCTCTGGACTGGAAATAGTTCGCCATATTCAAAACAGCTCGCTGTGCACTGCCGTGGCGGTACTCACTGCCTATGGCAGTACCGAGCTCGCCGTAGAAGCGCTAAAATCAGGTGCCTTTGACTTTATCTCCAAGCCGGTATCCGTTGAACAATTGCGGGGCCTGGTTAAAACCGCCTTAAAACTAGACCGCCGCGAGCCCCAGTTCGATGGCAGCAGCAATACCCGCTTGCTTGGTGAAACTCAAAGTATTATCAATTTGCGAGAGCAAATTTTAAAACTGTCGCGGAGTCAGGCGCCGGTGTATATCAGCGGTGAGTCGGGCAGCGGCAAAGAAGTGGTCGCCAGACTTATTCACGCCAACGGCCCCCGCAGCGATGCTCCCTTTGTGCCGGTTAACTGCGGTGCAATCCCCAGCGAGCTAGTAGAGAGTGAATTTTTTGGCCATAGCAAAGGCAGTTTTACCGGCGCTTACGACCATAAAGAGGGCCTATTTGAAGCCGCCAATGGCGGCACGCTCTTCCTCGACGAGGTAGCGGACTTACCCCTAAACATGCAGGTTAAGTTATTGCGCGCCATTCAAGAAAAGGCCGTGCGCCGCATTGGTTCCACCCAAGAGATCCCTGTAGATGTGCGCATTCTCAGCGCGACCCACCGCGACTTAGCCAAAGCGGTTGCCGCCGAGCGTTTTCGCAGCGATTTGTTTTATCGCATCAATGTTATTGAAGTGCAGGTGCCCAGCCTACGCGACCGCGCCAGTGATATCCCGTTATTAGCTAAATTCATGCTAGAAAAAATTGGCCAAGAGTGGGGGGTAAAGCCGCCAATTTTAGATAAATCCGCCCTCACCACCCTTTGCCAATACGGTTTTCCAGGCAATGTTCGCGAGCTGGAAAATATCATCGAGCGCGCAGCCACCCTGTGTGAAAACAACACCATAACCGCCGGCGACCTGTCGCTGCCCAGTATCCCTGCGCAAAACAATGTAAAAGGCACTATTCCAGATAACGGCAATCACTTCAGAGCCGCAAGTGGACAGCTCGAAGAATATATCGCCGGCATTGAAAAAGAGATTATTGCCGATGCCCTAGAAGCCAATCGCTGGAATAAAACCGAATCGGCTAAAACCTTGGGCCTTACCTTTCGGCAGTTTCGCTACAAGCTTAAAAAATACAGCTTAGATAAATAAAAACGGCAACTTAAAGTCGCCGTTTTTATTTATTCTATTTGAAGAAAAAATATGTTCGCTTGCGCCCACCAGATAAATCCAATTCTGGATCACTGGGGTCAAAGGGTGAAGGCCCCGCACCACCTATAATAAACGGCACTGTTTTACCGTCGATCGTCACCAAACCCGCAATAGGCGAAGGTGGTAGGCCACCGCCCGCAAAGGTTTGACGATGAAAGCTGCCCGCAAATAAATCAATAATATACGCACCGGCATTTCCTAGGTTTGCAGTACAGCTCCCATTTGAGGGCACATCAGGCTGGTTGGTACCAAAATAGACTTTACCTGCAACAGCCAGGGGCGCGTTAACGCCTTTTTCGCCATCGCGTAAATTAATGTAATAGCCATCAAAGCTGCCGTTTGCAACGCCGTCAAAACGTAACTCTTGGGCGTCGGCATCAGTGCAAGCCACTAAGTTACCAGAACCGTCTATACATTGAACGTCGGTCTGGTTCACAAGATCTGCATCGGTTATTACCGCGGTACCACTGGCGACAGATTTGCCCTTATTAGGGTCCATAATTAGGTAAAAGCGATTATTAACGTTATAGGCCAATCCGGCGGTGGTTTGGTCGGTGTAAAGTGGATGCTCGCGATCACCTGAACTCAGTACAACGGCATCAAAATTATTGGTTGGCACCACATCTGGGCCAAACAAAAATTTCCGCGCGTCATTACCGCTACCGCCGAGCGCTGCCAATTTGGTCATCTGGAAATCTGCGAAGGTCGGCGTTGCGGGACTATTCGCCTCTAGATCAACCCGCCACACATTACCACCAACGTCAGCGGCATAAAGCCGGTCAATATAGCCGTCGATATCGCGATCGAGCATGGTTATATCGGCAGGAATCGACTTGGTGAGCGCGCTAGTAATCACGCAGGTCCCGCCCGTGGCTAAGCTAACCCCTGTACAACTCGGTAGCGCGGCCCACAGTACGCCGCCAGTCACCGCATCAACAATTAAAATACCGCGCCCCATAGAATTGCTGCTCGGTGCCGGTTCCGCATCCTCCGCAGGATCATAACCCGCGCCAAAAATTAGCACGGGGTTCCCATGACTCTTAATTTGCGCCACGCGCGGCTGCGACCAAGTTTGTCCCAACTCAGGAACATCGGCATCACTTAGGCGCCACAAAAACTTGGGCGCGGCAGGATCGGTTACGTCCATTGCGTAGATTAATCTGCCGCCGCGACGCGCCGACATATAAATATAGGATTTACCCGCGGTCGACGTACCAGTGCGGCCGTCCTGTAATACGGTTGTGGTGCCGTCAAAAAAATAATCACGGGGCTCAGCGTCGCTATCGACAACCGTTGGGTATTTAACAACCGGATCATTTTTATACTGACGACTTAACTTATTAAAAAACTCCGGCGCAACAAAACTCCACAACTCACCACCGGGGCGAACAGTTCCAATATAATCATCCTGATTACCGTTGATAGCGCGAAAATGACCATCGTTAGAACCGTAATAAACCACTACCCCGGTTGTACCGCCGTAATTTATAACGGCAGGCCGCGAGTGCAAAACATCGCCGTGCACCGAGCCACGTACCGAAATCGGGCATGTGCTATCGTCCCGGGACTCGGGCGGACAAGGCCCACGCTTGGTTTCGTTGCCAACAATGTCATCACCCCGAGTCCAATTAACAAGGTTCTCGGCAGTCAGGGACTCCTGGCTACGACCACAATTCACACCTGCATCGCTTTCGGCTAGTACATAATCTCCTAGAATTACGGTGTACTCATTCTCATCGATTATCGTCGCAACACTCCCCTGAACTTTATCCGTAACAAGGTTCGTATTGTAAGTATTCGCAGCAGAACCAGTAAGGGCACAATCAAATAAGTCGACGGTAGAGCCCTTAGCCAAACCATGGCTCGTTTGATTGATTTTAGCCTCCTTACTCAACTCAACTATCGTCGCCCCAGAGTAACTCGCATTATCTGGAATATCTTTGCTGGCCACGCTGAAACTGGTACTGGTCACATTTGACACCGCACAGGGCGCGCTGTAAGAACAAATTTTCTTATTATCCGCAAGGCCGGTATTCCAAGCCCCGAGGACAACCACTTTATCAAAAGTCGAATTTAAATTGGTGCCACCGCTACCGTCATGAGTAATAACACAAACTGTGTTCGCACCATTGCCCGAGCACGAGGTAGAAAGTGATTCATCAGTATCGTAGCGACCTACCGTTATAGTTGCAGCCCCGCCTAACTGCGGTGCAGCAAGAATTCCATTCAAGTTAGCTACTAGCGCCGTATTCGACGTCGCAAACACAGGTAGATCCGATGCTGTTGGGCAACTGCCCGCAGCGTTACACGTTAGAACTTTCCGGTTAGCGCTACTGGTAAGATTATTGATACGCAATAGCTGCCCTGCACCGCCTTTTTCAACCAAGTCTCCGTCGGGCGCGTCTTTAAAGAAGGCATCGCCTTCTGGGCTATTTCGCCAAAAGCCGTCAAGCGGCCAATTAGCAACTGCACTGCCGTCACTGTTTTTCGGGGTATTGCTTGTCCAAAAGCTAGTCGCCGAACTCGCGATAGCGCCTGTTACCGGGTTTGTCACCGAGGTCACCGCTGCCGAAACATCCTGTGTGGCATCGGTCAGTACGGTGTTGCCACCGGAATCGAAACCCAATTGGTATTGCTTAACATTCCCGCTCCAGCGCGGCCCAGCCAATCCGTCAGGTCGGAACATCGCAATAAACACTTGGTTTAAGTAGGTTCCCTGAGTATTCGCGCTCACCGGCAAAGTCGCGGACGAGAACACGCTATTTACGTCTTGGACTTCGTTAAATATTTGCAGCAATACTTCTGACAGCGCGACCGACTGCGTCTTCTCTACTTTAAATGCCTTGCCACCACCCTCGGTCGCCAAATCGGAGAGAAAGTTAATCTCCCCTGCCAACTTTGCTTCCAATTCAGGGTCATAAACCGCAATCGAGTAGGTTGTGACATTACGATCACTCTGGGCGCTATTGTCGACATCCACCAAATTCATAAAGCGAGTCCACTCATCGCCCCAGTATTTATTATTAGCAGAACCTGAGTTGTTAAGCAGGGTGACCGCGCGCGGGGTGCTAAAAAACTTATACTTTTCCGAGCTGGAGCTATAGCCAAATGCCGAGCTCAGCTCATTTTTAAGTAGTACATCTGGATCACCCGTGCCGTCAGAAACATTTGCGGTCTCCTTGGTCGCATTGCCCAAATACACCAACACTGCATCGCGACACTCTGTGGCAACACTGGCTAGTGAACTGTAATTCACACCAGAGCAAGAAGTAGAAAACCCGTTTAACATTGCCCAGCTTTCCGCAATTAAATCACCCAAGCGTGACTGGTTTGCTAAATGAGATTTTTCAAATTTTTTCAACAAATTAATAAATGAATCAATGCCATCACTGTCGAGTAGTGTCGGTGGCACCATAAGATAACCGCAGCTATCATTGCCATTGCCAAGGCTGGTGCCATTATTAAAACTACTAAAGCTGTTTTGATTAAAAACCATGACACCAATTTTTATGGCACCTAAGAGCGCGGAGTTAGCCGGCTGCTTTAAGGACAACATCGTGTTTACAATCGCACACTGTTCCATGCCACCGACTGTATCACCCAACGCCGGCTCACCACTGCCATCCGAGTAGGTGCAGCCGTGAATCACATTGGCGTTTGAGTTTGCTGAACTATGCCAGCCCAGCAATACCGTCGGCGGATTATCACTCGCGGGGTTAAGGCCAGAGAACAAATCGATATCCTCTGCAAAGGCATTCGATGCTAAGAAACTTGCTGCCATCGCGGTCAGCATACATACGCCGTACTTTAGGATCCGCTTCATACTCACCTCACGCCAAGCCTGGCTGATAGTAGTAACATTGTTCATAAGCAAGTTGTTCCGATAATCGCGCGTAAATACACGCCCTGATGCATGGCCAAATCAACGCCGGTCTTGGCGTCATTAACCTTTGCACCAACATCCCAGGTCATTTTGCTACACCAAGAGTTGCCTGCTCCAGACGATCCTGCAGCGTAAAAAATGCCCGAATTACTCTGTTGGGCACTGCCCACACACTGCGCGTCATGAGGATCGGTAACATCTAATTCAGATTGCAGTATAGGCACCGCTCGCAAACAATCGGGCGGTGCTACGACGGCAACCATGTCGGCGACACCATCGCCATTAAAATCGCTATTTACATAGGCATTACTGGTTGGCAAGGGCAGCGCAAAGTTGGCGGGATTACTAATATAGGACTCTACGCCATTGCGGGCCGCCATTTTCGCTTCCATACGATATTGCTGATTGCCGGCAATTTTAAAATTAATATTGCTGCCGCCAATCATACTCACCACAATCACGCTAAACACGCCAAGCATAATTAACACCACAATCAACACAACGCCGTGCTGATTCAGCATTGGCGATTGATACCGAGACTTCATCACTCTCTCGCTCCTGCAACATTGGGAATCGTAATCACGCTGGAATAAACCTGCCGTTTAAAACCATCAGTAAACGGACCCACCCTACTTGCGCGCCCCATATCAAAAGTCTTACTGTTATTCACTGCTCCAGCGACTTCGGAGCCGCGCACCAGTAAATAAACGCGCACCGCGACAACATCCTCCCAATTTTCGGCATCTGCCACAGACCAGCCAGCCGTTGTACAACTAGCTGGCGCAACATCAGCACTCGGATCATCCACATAGCAGTCGGGGCCGCCATCTAGATTTAAATCTAGGCCATAGGAAAAATGCATATCTTCTACACCGCTCACCAAAGCATGGGTTGTGGTGCTACCGCCCATATATTCCCGCACTTTTAAGCTCGGCTTACCATCGCCACCATTACTGCAATCCTCACAATGGGCAATAAAATAGCTGCGCACCTGATACGGCCACACTTCGGCTTCGGTGAGGCAGTCCTGCTCCTTCAAGGTAAGGTTGCTGGGGTCTTTATCAAAGACGAAGGCGGTGGCATTGCTACTGCAATCCGAAACCTGAAAATAAGGCACTGTATTGCCAGTGAGAACAGTACTGGGCAATATCGGCGAAGGCGCCACTCTGTGCACGACCAGTACCTCAGAGTTGGCCACCGCCGACTCCGACGATATACAGGTTGGCAGTGTCGTGCCGCTGGCGTAGCCAGCTACGGCAACAGGTAGCTGGGGATCAATCAAAGCATTATTAAAACCGAGCTCCGACAACACGCTGCCGGTAGAGCAAGGGTCTGGCAAGGTTGGGACTGCTATACCAACGCCAGGATGATATTTGCCAAAGAAGCCGGCCATGGCGATATCCTCAGCAAATAGTTGCAGCGCATAGCGACCGTTTTCAATTTGCTCCGAGGTTTTGGTCAAAGCCTGTCGCGTACTGCTAACCGAGGCAATCAAGCTAATGATACCTATTAACATAAAGGCGCCAAGGCTAAGGGAAATCAGGATCTCGACAAGGGACAGGCCTCTACTGCGAGCAAGGCTAGATTTAAAACTCATCATGACAAGTCACCAATGCGCACTACCGCGCTCACGGTGCGACGCAGCTTCTCATTGCCATAGCTGTCTTTGCCACAGCCATTGTCTTCGGTAGGCGCCACGGTTTCGCTTAAACCCTGCCAAGCAACGGTAACGCGATAGACTTGATCTACTGCGCTTAGCTGCACAATACAGCCCCGCGCACCAATCATGGCCCCGACATTCTCGCTGTCGCTATTTTGCTCTGCAGCGCCGTTTAAATTGTCATTCCAATCAGACAAATCGACGTCGGCGCGGGCATTCTCTTCACTCGTGCCCGAACTGCACGCGGCAATGTCTTCCACCCCGTAACCTACGGTAATACCCGTAGCACCATTGGAATAACAGCTCACTACATTGCGATTCGCATTGATACGGTCGGTGATATCTTGCAATAGATTTAATGCCTGTAAGCGCTGATAGGCCTCAACCTCCTGCTGAACAGTTCTCACCATTAAGCCTGCCGCGCCCATCATGCCTACTAATAGTACGACCAAGGCGACTAAGACTTCGATTAAGGTAAAGCCCTGTGCGTTACTAACCCCGCGTCGCATTAACATGCCCCCTTCTTACTAGACGGTTTACCATTAAGCGAAACTGCCACACAGCGCGTTCTATCGGCGTTACCTGAATCCGGCGCCACAGTAAAATTAACCGCCGTTGTTGCTCTACCGCTGCTGTTATAATTAAAACTGCTTATACCAGCCGTAACACTAACGCCTGCCAGCGAGTCTTCTATACGTAGATCATTGGCGCCAACACTTATTCTCCAGCCGTCGGTCCAACCACCACTAGCCTGCGCCACAGTAACAATCGCATTGCGTGTCACCGCCTCGCTGCGCGCCAAATTGATTGACGACATCAAATCATTACTCGCACTGCGCACGCGCTGGCTCTCAATTAAACCGTTAAACGACGGCGCTGCGATCGACGCCAAAATCGCCGCTATAGCTAGGGTTACCATTAGTTCAAGCAGGGTAAAACCCCGGCTTAGCTTTGTCTTTACACTTAGTTCCAGCATCTGCTCGCTCCGCTGGCATAACCTTTTTCGCCTTTGCTATTCAAGGTGAGCGTGCCGCAGCTGTCGCTGGCTTGCGGCCCTGTCGATATCGGAGTGGCGGTAACAGTGTAGGCCGGCGGCGTAGCGGTGTTGTCCCCAGCCGTAGTGATAGTGTAGTTACTGGAGACTTCTGTTGGCGGCGTGGCACCGAGGGCAGCCATATCGGCAGCGTAGGCGCGGGCGTCTAAAAAATAACGCTCCTGTAAATTCGCTACTTCTAGCAGATAACTAGCGGCCGCCGTGCGGTTGCTGCGCATGACGTATTCACGATAGGAGGGCATGGCAATAGTGGCGAGAATGCCAATAATGGCAACCGTGATCATTAATTCAATCAAGGTAAAGCCGCGTTGATTAGTGGCGTTATTCATAAGGAGCTAACAGCCTGTAAATTTTGGAATTTACAGGCTAGTCGGGGTACTGAGCAATGTCAGTTAAATTCCGACAATTGGTCGATTTTTAGCGACCAGCGGCCGGCAAGATGGCTAAATTGTGTCGTTAGAACCCAGGTTAATTCAACGCCCACCTACAAATCACCTAACGCCGCCAGCAATCGGCAACACTTTTACTCGAACCCGAGGGCTTATCAAGCAAAGCCAACTGACCAGTCTCGTCCAAAGTGAAGTTACCGCAAGCATCACCAACCATTGGGCCGCTGCGGGTCGCCTTTAGGGTAAATGTATTATTCGCCGCAGCGGTTGCCGCAATCGTGTAATACGCAGTGCCATTGTCTGGCACCTTGGTGACAATAACCGCAGGCAGGGTTGTACCACCAGAGACAGTGGTATAACGACCATTGGCCGAATAAAAGCGCTCTAGGGCCTGCGCACTGCTAAACAAGGCATTAGTCGCCTCATTACGCCGAGACTTGGCAATTTGCTCTTGGTAACTGGGGTAGGCGATCGAGGCAAGAATCCCAATAATCGCCACTGTCACCATTAATTCAATCAAGCTAAAACCCAAATCTCTTTGCACGCATCTACTCCTCACTGAAACTGTCTCCAGGATTGACGTCCCAATAGCTCGCTTTCACCCGCAGACTCGGTAACCACACCGATGGTGCCGCTGCTGCCTGAGGTGTATTTATACTCCAAGTCACCCGCGCCAATAATACCTGGCGTTTTTATCATTTCGTCACTGCCGCGACCACTGATAGGGTAATACTCGCCTTCAAACAAAATTTTATCTAGTTCATCAACCTTACCGTCAGCATTTACATCTAGGGCAGGACTATTTAAGCGGCCGCCATTACTCGCATCTAACTCCATCAACCAGCTCTTACCACCATAGCCGCAAGCATCACTATTAGGGATGATACTGGTAAAGATAATTCGACCATTACGAAGTATCGGTTTAGATACCGCGCGCTCCCCCGTCGCGACCCCACTTGGCGACAGTAAACGCAAATGCCAGCCATATACCGGCGCACTGTCTGGGCTGTTATTACTCACCAAACGCACAGGAAATGCACTCGAGCTACCATCGGTTAAGGTACCATCACCTTCAAAAACAACTGTTTGAGTAATTAAATCACCACGGTTCAGCACTCGCGAGCCAACATCCCGAATACCGTAAAAGTCCTGTATTTGCGGGCTGCTACCAACGACAGCGTCAGCGTACTCAAAATATTTACCGGTACCAAAATACACCATATATCCGCTGTCTTTATGCGAGCCCACGGTTGGCCGCACGGTGATCGGCTGCGCGACACCATCGTTGTCGACTGCTTGGAATAACGGTTTTGGAACGCTGCCATCTTTAAAGGCAACATCCCAGGTAGCGATGCTATTACCCGTAAAATCAAACTTCCACAAATTACCCTTTAAGTCGCCTGCGTAGACGTAATCGGTTATCCGGTCACTGTCCACGTCAACGGGAACGGGTGTACCCAAGCCATTACCAACCCCACTAACACCAGTATCAATTGCCTTTAATACAGCGCCAGTTGCCAGATCAACGACCAGGAGTTTTACATTGTCACCGGAGGCGTAACCATTTCCGAAGATGGCGACCCACTTATTACCAGCCTCTAAACGGGCGATTACTGGCTCACTCATCGCAACACCGAGCTTGTCAGTATCAAGCAAAGATGTTGCTTTTTCCCATAAGAAGCTATTTTTAGTTAATGATTCTGGATCGGTAACATCAATGGCAAACACTGAATTACCACCCGCCCCCATTGAACCAAGCAATACGGTTCTCCACTTACCATTTATGTAAGCGTCGCTGGCTCTGGGTGAGCCATCTACGGTATAGCTGTGCACATAAGCAGGGTCAGTTAAGGCGGCAAGTTTTGGAAAGCTTGCAACAGGCAAGTATGCGAACTTTTCTTTACCCGTCAGCGCATCGAAGCCATGGAGCATGCCATCGTTAGCACCAACATAGATCATTGACGTCCGCGCTTTCTTCTCACTCAAAAACGTTTTATAGGTACTACCTTCCGTGCCGCTTAGTACGCTAAAACCATAGTCTGCCAGATTGTCGACAAAATACGGGTCGGAATTAATGATGTCACCTAGCGGCGTCGAACGCTGACGCAGGGTGACGCCCTCCTTACTTTTATCTCCACGCAACCACGCCAGCCGATCTAACGCAGTCGTTAGCGAGCCACCGGTAAGCAGAGCGGTCTGCAAACTTAAGGACAAGGCATCGTAATTACTCGCGGTAAGACTAATGGCCGATGTCACTAACGTTCCCGGCGCACCTAAACCCACAATAATATTACGGGTCGCTGCACTGGCAATGCTATTGGTATTTGAATCCCATGCTATCCCTTTCAAGCTACCGTCGGTATTTAGGTTGTAGGCAACAATTCTGCCCGCCCAATCCAAGCTATTGAAGCTCGCCTGATATACCAAGGTGCCTGAATCTAAGCGGGTAGAGTTTGCCGCAATTGATGACGCAGAAGATTTGCTTTGGCTAGAGATTGTATCCAGCACGCCAGACAAATCATTAGCAAACTTGGCAGGTTCAGCCGCACTAAAAAAGCCACCGCGGCTATTCACGCCGGCATGCAATAAATCATCAATTTTATGGGCATCGGCACTAGTTGGGTTTGGCCAATCAATATCAGCGCCGGTTTGAATAGCTGCAAATGCCGCCGTTGGGTCAACTGTACCGGCAACGCCCAAACCAACACCAAATGTCACCATGTGCTGCCAGAAAGCAGGATTATCCTTTGATTCGGCGAGGGTATTCGGCATATCGCTACGTAAATCATTCTTCCAGTAGTACATCGCGACATCAGCGAGGGTATCACTTCGACTGTCTTTAAACGGTGAGACAGCTTTGTATTGGAAGCTCTGCCCAGTTGGCCCGGCATGACTTGGGTTATCGGTACCGTCGTTATTATTGCCGCCCCCACCTGACACGGAGCTACCTGACCAATACCCGTCGGTCATCAATACCGTGTAGTTACGGCGACAAGATAGTTGAGTGCTGGTGTCGTTCGTACCTGGGGTATTGCCCCAAGGGCCTCGATTGTCGCTACGTTTATAATATGTGCCAACCGCATCGATGGCGCGCCGTAAAGGCGTCCCCGCACTGGGGATATCTCGACCGTAAAGCGCGTCATAAAACGCTTCGCGATCACTGCCCGCAAACTTACGAACGCCTTTGACAACAACTTCTGAGTTCACGCCATCAACCGAAGTACTACCCTGATTTATACTGCCAAAACCAATCCGTAAGCCGCTACTCTGGCTAACAAAAGCGAATCCAGATCCCGCTCTGGCCATAGATACTCGCGAGCGATAATAGGTATACCAGTTAGCAAAGTTTTGAATCTCCTCAGCGTAGGTACACACGCCCAGGGAAGCTGCCACGCAGTCGTCACGCTTTTCCCGACCATGACCGGTAAAGGTCTGGCCAAACTTAATTTGTTTCCGCTCGTAACTCGCCCAATTCCAATAGCTACCACTGCCTTTGTACCAAAAGTAAGTCGCGGGCCAAAATGTTTTAGTACTTGTAGTCGAAGTACAGCTGCCATCACTCTTACAGCTCAACCAAGAATTACTATTGTAATTACTATTGTCCACCGTCAAATTACGGCAGTACGCTGCACTAGGCAATAATGTGGTACGCATAGGGTTATGCAATGCACAGGTCGGACTCGCATTTGGGAAGCTACTGTTATCCGATTTCACCCAAGGGTAATAGGTAGATCCAGGGTTGTAATACAAACTATTAATTTGCGGGGAGCGAGAACGTGCATTGTAGGCATCATTGTCATCAACAGTAGGAACATAATTTGAATAATCGCTGCCGCCATAAATACCGTTTGCGCGGGGGAATATATAACGACTACTGCCGGCAATAATATCGTCAGGCATTAATTCAAACTGCATTGAGCCGGAGTCATCCAACACATACATTACATTGGGTGGAATGGCCTGGGTCAAAAACAATGGCGCTTGCGCAATACCTTCTAAACTCGTAGACACCGGATCGGTACAGCCAAGCTTATTACCCTCTACTGTTACCGTAGCAATACACGTATACGAATAATCCTTATCATTCAGTACCGTTAAAATATTCCCGCTAGTACGAAACGCAGCGCTGGGGCAGCCCGTGGCATTGCCAGTTTTCAAAACATAACTTACTACTCTGTCGATACTCGACAAGCTCGAGTAAACGTAACTGTCGTTACTATTATTTTTACCAATATAATCACCGGAGGTTGCGGTGGCGACACAAGTAGTTTGCGCAGACACTGGCGCCACCAGCCCCGCCGTCGTCAACAGCATAAGGGCAAATAAGCCTACTGTATTGCGCCAGCTTTTAGCCCCGTCAATAGTAAAGCCATTTTGCTGTTTCATAATATTTCCCCTACGCACCTGCGTAACTTCTTAATTAATTAGTGGCCGGTCGCGACCCTACAATTCTTGGCGTTTATAGGTGGTTGTTAACACCACCATACTGCGATCACTGAAACCGTAACCACGCGCAATAATTCGGTAAAATCCGTCTCGTGACACTGGACGATCGGCATCCAGTACTTCATTTTTATTCCCTGCGCGGTTCATCTGCTGAATAATGTATTCTGGCTGTTTAGCCGCATCAGGTATTTTGTTGTTCAGGCTTAACCAGCCCACTGAGTCGTAATCTGCCCACGCTGGGTACTTACAGGCATCGCGAGTATCACCCGGATCGGGACAAGATTGGTAAAAGCCTCCAGTGCCGTCAAAACCGGGCAGTATACCGCTGCGCAACACTTCTTCTGCGGTGCGCAGCGCAGCTTCGGCCGACTGAAAGGCAATGGTATTTTCTTTCATATTACCCGCCATGCGCTCCTGCAAGGTCGCGGTTTGCAAAGAGGCGATACTGATAATCGTTAAGATCAGCATAAACACCAAACTCACAATCAGCGCTGCACCTTGCTGCGAAGCGCGCGCATGCCCACATCTTTGCATCGTTATATGCATTAGGGCACTCATTGCAATCTATTCCTGATGGTAAATACATTGGTAAAAACTTGGCGCAGCCGGCCATCGTTGTTGGCAATTAAATCGCCATCGGCGTCATTGAGCAGCTGCGCGTTGACGCTACCTGTTTTGCCTACTACATTGTCTTCAGAACCGTACATAATCAGTTCAATACGCACACTGAGCACCGTCGCCCAATCCGCAACCTCCGCACCGGTTTGATACACATCAACAGCGCGATCTGCATTGGTGTCTACGCCGTAACTAAGCTGCAAATTTTCGACACCTTCCACCAGCTCCGTCGGCGCTGTCGCCACCCCGCCAGAGGTTAAGGTTAATTGTTGAAAATACAGAGCATTAATCGGATTGCCCGCGGAGCTTTTACGACCGGTATCAGCAATAAAAAAATCAATGACCTGAAAACCAAACACCTCAGCCTCGCCAGTATAAATTTTGCTTAGACGATTATCTGAATTGCTACCATTTGCATGGGCCAATGTGGTTTGGCCTTCACCCTTTTTCTTAGGGGTATTGGTTATGCGAAACATATCGCCATTTAAACAATCGGTGACCATAACAAAATCTTCTTTCACAAAGCCAATTGAATTATCTTCAACTTGGATATTGGCATTGTTTGGAGCTAAATTTCCTGTGAGGGTAATGAACTGATCTGATGCGCGCTTTATGGTCAGCCTATCGGTTCCCACGACTGCCGACATGGCATCACCGCCAGTTACATTATCAACACCGACCAAGGCCGTGCCTGGGGTAAAAATAGCCGTACTTGCCGGCAGCGCAATATTATTAAAGCCCGCCGCGCCAATAGAACTGCAGCCCATATAGCCGGCCATACGAATTTCACGGGACAAAAAACGCATAGCAAAGCGCGCGTTCTCTTGAATTTGGGCCATGGAATCTAACATTTTTGAGCTGGTACTAGTGGCCAGAAAAACTTGGACAACGGCGGTGCTGAGCAGAATCCCGAGAGTCACTGCTATCATCAATTCCACAAGCCCAAAGCCCGCTTGTTTAATTGGATTTAACTTCATACGCATTAACTTCATGCTCAGAACTCCGTCACAAATACAAAGCTCTGGATATCGCCGTCACCGGCAATTCTAGATTTACTCAAACGGCCCTCATCCCACTGTACCGTCACGGTAATAACATTACCTGCGCGCACAATGGATCCGTCGCCGCCAGGTAAACGCAACGCCAACTCGGCCAACCACTCTTGTAAATCGATATCTACTATAGTGTCACCCTCCGGCGCATCATCATCTATCGCTATGTCGTAACGTCCAGCGAGGGCCAAAACCCGATTTGCTCGCATACGATCGGTAATGTCATTTGACAAAAATACCGCTGCCGAGCGTACATTTGCCATTTGATTAAACTTCACCGAGTTTAATTGCAGTGCCGCAGCGCCCAACACGCCGGTTGCCGTAATAAGCACTGCGATTAACACCTCGATCAGGGAGACCCCGCGCTCAGAATTCCGACTCATGGGCATACCCGATCGGAAATAGTCACCTGACCGCTCGCAGTGATATTAATATCGCGATCATGACTGCATTTTTCAGGTGAACTACGGTAACTCAACACCACTGCTTTAGAATCCTTAATAAAACCTTGATTATCAAAGGTCACACTCGTCACTGCGGTGGTGCCAATTTTGGCTGTGATTACCGCACTGGTTTTAATGGCGGAGGTCTCTTTAAATGCCTCTCCCGCATCGTAACTGCCGTTGTCATTAATATCGACCCAGCTGCGCCAACCTTTAGCCCAATCCCCAGCATTCGCGGTTAATGTTACTGGACGCGCGCGCACCACAGCCTCGGAGCGAGCGGCCACCAAAGCCTTCAACATCGACTGCACGTCAGCCCGCTCGCGGGACTTACTAATAAACGAGCTAAAATTAGGTATCGCCACTGTTGCCAGTACGGCCACAACCGCAACAGTCACCATCAGTTCAATTAACGTATACCCAAAAACTGACTTTTTGTGACCTAACATCCTCAATCCCTTGTCGACCTTGACTTTAAACGTGCAATACGTAAATTAATAGCAATGCGATCCCGCTCATAGGAAGTGAGCAAAAGCGCATATATCTCTCTAAATATAGTGCCTAATACGCATTAGCGCCAATACTACCAGTGTAAGCTACTATGGAAAGGAATCCATAATGGATAACCGAGGGGTCACCCTAATTGAACTGTTAACGGGGCTCGCCATTAGCGCGATTTTGGGCCTCGTTGCCATTCCCGCATTCAGCACCCTTATTCAGCAACAACAGCTGCGCAGCGCAGCCAATGATGTGCTGCGAATACTCACCAGCGCCCGCGCAACAGCCATAACTCAGCAAAATCGAATCAGCGTTTGGAATCAAGATGGCGAATGGAACCAAGGGGTAGAGCTTTTTATAGACAGCAATGGCAACGGCCAGCGAGAGCCTAACGAAACTATCCTATCGCGGCCAGCAGATCACCCCAGCGTTTATATTAGCGGAAATTCAAAAGTGGCAAACTACGTATCGTATTTACCTAATGGCCGCGCAGAGAGCGCCAGCGGTGCTTTTCAAGTGGGTACAATAAGGCTGTGCAAAACCGGCATAACCGAGCAATACAAAATTGTTATCAGTATCGGCGGCCGACTTCGGCTCGAAAAAATCAATAGCGCTAGCTGCCCGTGATCACACTTGGCCTAAACCGCACCGGCGAAACTTCAGGAAACCTCAACTAAGCGCAGCTCTTTAGGCAGCGAGAAAGTAATATTTTCCGGCCGGCCAGATAACTCCACCGGCGCTTGCGCACCCAGTTCACACAGGCGCTGCACTACCGCATGCACCAAAATTTCAGGCGCAGACGCCCCAGCAGTGATGCCGATACGCGGATTACCCGCCAGCCACTCAGTGCGAATATCGCTCTCGCTGTCGATCAAATAGGCCTTGCAGCCAATACGCTCGGCAAGTTCGCGGAGCCGATTAGAATTAGAGCTATTCGGCGAGCCCACAACCAAAACCAAATCCACCTGCTCCGCCAAAGTTTTCACGGCATCTTGCCGGTTTTGGGTGGCGTAGCAAATATCGTCTTTGCGCGGACCTTCAATCTTAGGGAACTTACTGCGCAGCGCATCGATTACCGCCGCGGTATCGTCCATAGATAAAGTGGTCTGGGTAACAAAAGACAGGCGTTCAGGATTTTGCACCTCCAGCGCTAGGGCCTGCTCAACGTCTTCAACCAGATAAATATCGCCACCTTGGGCACCGCTATACTGACCCATGGTACCCTCAACCTCGGGATGGCCCTTGTGGCCGATCAGTACGCACTCACGACCGTCGCCGCTAAAGTGAACCACTTCCATATGAACCTTGGTCACTAGCGGGCAAGTGGCATCAAATACTTTTAAGCCGCGGGTTTCGGCTTCTTTACGCACCGCCTGGGAGACGCCGTGAGCACTAAAAATAACGATCTTATCGTCCGGCACTTCAACCAATTCGTCGACAAAAATCGCACCGCGCTGACGCAGGTTTTCAACCACAAATTTATTATGAACAACCTCGTGACGCACATAGATCGGCGCACCGAATACATCTAGGGCCCGATTCACAATTTCAATGGCGCGATCAACCCCAGCGCAAAAGCCCCGCGGATTAGCCATCATAATCGGCATGTTTTTCTCTGTGCCCGCCACTACATCACCTGCTTATCAATTGCGTTTAACTCGCTTCAGCCTGCGCGTTTACACTTAGAATTTCAACTCGAAAGGCGAGGCTACGACCCGCCAAAGGGTGGTTAAAGTCGACCATAACCGATTCATCGCTCACCTCACTCACAACGCCAGGCAATTCCGCTCTAGCGGCATCGGCGAAGGAAATCACCACACCCTCCTCAAGCACCATATCGGCCGCAAACTGACTACGGGGAAAGCGCTGAATATTGGCCGGATTGCGCTGGCCAAAGGCATCTTCTGGCGCCAGGGTAAAGGTTTCACTGGCACCCGCACTCAAGCCAAGCAATTTAGCCTCTACACCGGGCAGCAGACTACCATCGCCATAGTTAAAGGTCGCGGGTTTACCACCAAAGGTAGAATCCACTTCATCGCCGTCAATAATACCTAGGGCGAAGTGCAGGGTAATTTCAGTGCCGGGAGCAATTTGCATATCAGTCATTCAGTAGAATCCACACATCCCTCAGGATGATTTTTCAGTTTCGGGATTTAAAAACATATCTAGCAGGAGTAGTACCGCGCCCACGCTAATCCCCGCATCGGCAATATTAAAAGTGGGAAAATAGTGATGTTCCCAATGTACCGAAATAAAATCGATAACATAGCCATACCACATGCGGTCCCATAAATTACCCAGTGCACCACCCAGTACCAGCGCCAGAGCCAGCGACAACAGCCACTGTTCACGTTTAAGGCGCTGCAACCAAACAGCAATATAAACACTCACGGCAAGGGCAATAACGCTAAAAAACCAGCGCTGCCAACCGCCCGCGTCGCTCAAAAAGCTAAACGCCGCACCGCGATTATAGTGCAGAGTAATATCCAAAACCGGCAGTACCGGGTGCGGCTGAGCGTAGCCCAGCATGGTATTGGCAAAGTATTTACTGACCTGATCGGCAGCAATAACCGCAATGACTACTAACAGCCAAAACACGCGGCTGCGCCGCTCCGCGGCCTGCTCAAAGCTGACCCCAGACTCAAGCATAGAACCGCACTTCGCCGTTGCCATCGACATTATCAATACAGCGGAAGCACAATTCAGGATGCGCCAAGGACTGACCGACTTCTTCACGGTGATGCCAGCAGCGACTGCATTTCTCACCTTCGCTAGCAGCGACTCGCACCTGCAAGCCTTCAACATCGGTCGCCACTGCTTCGTTAGCGGTGGACAGCGGCGCTAAACGTGCCGCAGAGCTAATTAATACGAAGCGCAGCTCATCGCCCAACTTCATTAAATTGTTTAGCAAGGCTTCGTCGCAGAACAAGGTAACTTCGGTCGCCAAACTGCCGCCCACCAAACCTTCTTTTTTGGCGCCTTCTAGCACTTTGTTGACAGCTGATTTAACGGTCTGCACGGTTTCCCAGAATTCGCCGTCCATTTCTGCACCAGCGTCCATACGGCTCAAGCCTTGATACCACTCCGCCGCAAACACGGTGCCACTGTGCTCGCCAGGTAGATGCTCCCATAACTCGTCGGCAGTAAAGCTTAATATCGGTGCAATCCAGCGGGTCAGCGCTTCCGCGATGTGGTACATCGCGGTTTGCGCCGAGCGCCGAGGCAAACTATTGGCCTTGGTGGTGTACTGACGATCTTTAATGATATCCAAATAAAAGCCGCCCAACTCCAACACACAGAAATTATGCAATTTCTGGTAGATCAAATGGAATTGATACGCCTCGTAAGCCGCGACAATCTCGTCTTGCAGCTCGGCGGCGCGGTGCATTATCCAGCGATCCATGGCCAGCATATCGCCAAGTTCAACCGCGTGCTCTTGGGGCTCAAAGCCGGCCATATTGGCCAATAAGAACCGCGCGGTATTGCGAATACGGCGATAAGAATCGGCGGTGCGTTTAAAAATTTCGTCGGAGACGGTCATCTCGTTGCGGTAATCAGTTGCCGCCACCCACAGGCGTAAAATATCGGCGCCCAAGGTATTCATGACTTTTTGCGGCGCAACCACATTGCCGACCGACTTCGACATTTTTCGGCCTTGAGCATCTACCGCAAACCCGTGGGTCAACACGCTTTTATAAGGTGCGCAGCCATTCGTCGCCACCGAGGTCAACATAGACGACTGGAACCAACCGCGATGCTGATCCGAGCCCTCCAAATAAAGATCGGCAGGAAACTGCAAATTATCGCGCTGCGCTAAGACCGCGTAATGAGTAACACCAGAGTCGAACCAAACATCTAAGGTATCGCTCACTTTAACGTAGTCGCTGGCGTCGTCGCCCAATAGCTCGCTGACGTCAAGGTCAAACCACGCTTGAATACCGGCTTGCTCGACGCGCTTAGCGATTTCTTCAATCAGCGCCGGCGTATTGGGGTGCAGTTCGGCAGTGTCTTTGTGAACTAATAAAGCAATCGGTGCGCCCCAAGTACGCTGACGCGATACGCACCAGTCTGGACGCTCTTGCATCATGGACTCAATGCGCGCACGACCCCAACCGGGCATCCAATTTACCGCGTCAACTTCCTTCATCGCGGTATCCAGCAGTCCGTTTTGGCTCATGCTGACAAACCACTGGGGTGTGGCGCGGAAAATAATCGGACTTTTATGGCGCCAGCAATGGGGGTAGCTGTGCTCCAAAGGCTTATGCAGCAGTAAACGACCGCGTTCGCTTAGCGCGGCAATTACACTGTCGTTGGCCTTAAACACATGCTGACCAGCAAAGATTTCGGTGTCTGGTAAGAAGGTGCCGTTGGCGGCAACAGGGTTATACACTTCTAGGCCATAAGCCTTACCCACCACAAAGTCATCTTGACCATGCGCAGGCGCGGTGTGAACGGCGCCGGTACCGGCATCGGTTGTCACATGCTCACCGAGAATTACCGGCACCTGGCGGCTGTACAGCGGGTGTTGCAGCAGCAGATTTTCTAGCGCGGCGCCCTTGCAGCGCCCAACAACCGTAAAGTCTTCAACGCCGTAGCGCGCCATAGCAGACTCGTGCAGCGCATCGGCAAGGAGCACGACAATAGTCTCGCCACTGTTGCGGGTGTATGACACCCACACATAATCCAGCTCGGGGTGCAGACTCACCGCCATATTGGCGGGAATAGTCCACGGCGTGGTGGTCCAAATGACCAAATTTAACTCGCCCTCGGTGTCCGCAGGCAAACCGCCCGCCGCGAGCATCGCAGCGCGATCTACCGCGGCAAAAGCGACGTCAATCGCTGGTGAGGTTTTGTCTTTGTATTCCACTTCGGCTTCGGCCAGTGCAGAGCCGCAGTCCATGCACCAGTGCACGGGCTTAAAGCCTTTGTGCAAATGCCCGTTGTCGACAATTTGGCCAAGAGCGCGAATGATATTGGCCTCAAAGCCAAAATCCATGGTCAGATAGGGCTTTTCCCAGTCGCCAAACACGCCTAGGCGTTTAAAGTCTTCACGCTGACCATTCACCTGCTTATAGGCGTATTCGCGGCATTTTTCGCGAAACGTAGCGGCATCTACTTTATGGCCAGCCTTGCCTACTTTCTTTTCAACATTGAGCTCAATTGGCAGACCGTGGCAATCCCAACCTGGCACGTAGGGCGCGTCAAAACCGCTGAGGGTTTTCGACTTAACGATAATGTCTTTGAGAATTTTATTTACCGCGTGACCAATATGAATATCGCCATTGGCATACGGAGGGCCGTCGTGAAGTACAAATTTCTGCCGCCCCACGCGAGCGTCGCGAATTTGCTGATAAACGTCCTCTTCCTGCCAGCGTTTCAGCATACTGGGTTCACGTTGGGCCAAATTTGCTTTCATGGCAAAACTGGTCTCGGGCAGATTCAAGGTGTGCTTGTATTCACTCATAGTGGCTTCTTACACATTCCAAAAGTTTATAAATTAAAAAAGGATCGCGCCTGTTCAACATCAACGGCAATTTGTGCCTGCAGGGCATCTAGTCCGTCAAACTTCGCTTCATCACGCAATTTTTTGCGAAATACCACGCGAATTTTGCGGCCGTATATATTCTGACTAAAGTTCAACAAATGGACTTCTAAAATGGCTTTGGATAAATCGCCAATGGTTGGTCGCACGCCAACATTGGCGACGCCGGGACACATACCATCTGCTGCGCCATACACCTCTACTGCGAATACACCCGAAAGCGGGGCCCGCAGGCGATGTAATTCGACATTGGCGGTCGGGGTGCCAATAGTGCGCCCCAGTTGCTGACCAACCATCACTCGGCCAAAAATACTATATGGCCGACCAAGCAAGCGCTCGGCTAGGACAAAATCTGCCTCGGCCAGCACTTCGCGAATACGCGTACTGCTCACCCGCTCATCGGTAATTTTTAGGGTAGAGGTATCTACCACCTCAAAACCGTCAACCTTGCCGAATTTGCGCAGTAGCTCAAAATCACCACTGCGATTGCGGCCAAAGCGCAAATCGTCGCCCACTACGATGTATTTCACGCCCAAGCCAGCAACGAACAGGGTGTGAATGAATTCGTTGGCCGTCATATCCCGAAACTCAGGAGTGAAGCGAATGCGCAATACACGGTCTATTCCGAGATCCCGCAGGGCATCGAACTTCTCCCGAAAGCTCATTAAGCGCGCGGGCGCATCATTTGGCGAAAAGAACTCCCGTGGCAGAGGCTCAAACAAAACCACGGTCGACGGCAGGCCCATTTCCACACCCTTGGCAATTAACTGGCGCAACACCGCCTGATGCCCCAAATGGACACCATCGAATGCACCAATCGTGGCTACGCAGCCGCGATGTTCGGGGCGAAAATGTCTAATTCCGCGAATTAACTCCATGTCTACCATCGTTGTAATTTACAAAGCGGGTGATTATAGCCTAGGAAGGGGCTGGACTAAACGTCAGTGTTACGCTAATCGCGCCGCCTTCCTATTCATGAAGTCGATCAATGAAACACTATTTAATGGGGCGCCGAGCCGCGCAAGTCTTTAAGGCGTAAGCCGCAGACAAGCATTACCACAATATAAGCGCCACTGCCCGCCACACATAGGCCGCCCAAATGCAGCGCGCGCTGCATTGCGCCCCACTGCTGCCAGCCATCAAACCACTGCAGACCATACCAGAGGCAAGCGCTCATGGCCGCCACGGCTAAGCCCAACTGCAGACAGTAGCGCCCCCAGCCAGGCAAGATTTTAAATCCCGCTTTTTTGCCGAGACCGCGATATAACAACCCCGCGTTAAGCCACGCTGAGCCTACAGTAGCTAAGGCTAGCCCGGCATGGCCTATCTGCCAGTAGTGATGCAGAGGTATTACCAACGCAATATTCATCACCATGTTGGCGACCATGGCGATAATGCCAATCCGCACCGGAGTTTTGGTGTCTTGCCGCGCATAAAAGCCCGGCGCCAAAACCTTGATCAACATAAAGGGAATTAAGCCTAAGGTGTAAGCCCGCAGGCTCAAGGCCGACATGGTCACGTCGCTAAGCTTCATTTCGCCATATTGAAACAGGGTGGTCAGAATAGGCTCAGCCAATAACATCAGCGCCGCGGTGGCCGGCACCGCCATTAGCAGCACACTGCGCAAGCCCCAATCCAAGGTTGCGCCAAAGGCCAGCTCATTGCCGCCAGCTCGCAGGCGCGACAAATTAGGTAAGACCACCGTCGCGATAGCAATGGCGAACACCCCTAGCGGCAACTCAACCAAACGGTCTGAGTAGTACAACCACGAGATACTGCCAGTGGGTAAAAACGAGGCCAGTATGGTGTCGAGCAGTAAATTGATTTGACTAATAGACACGCCAAACAAGGCGGGAATCATCAGGGTGATTATTTTTTGTACGCCCTCGTCCTGCCATGCCCAGCGCGGCCGTGGCAGCATTTGAATACGCTGCAAAAAGGGCAGCTGAAACACCATCTGGACTGCGCCCGCCATCAACACACCCCAAGCCAGCGCCATTGCCGGTTCGGCAAAGTATTGCGACATATACACCGCTGCCACAATCATGCAGATATTGAGCAGCACGGGGGTAAACGCCGGCACCGCATAGCGGCCAAAGGTATTGAGTATGCCGCCGGCAAAGCCAGTCATAGAGATTAAAAACAAATAGGGAAAGGTGATGCGGATCATATCTGAGGTGAGCTGGAACTTGGCTGGGTCATCCCTAAAGCCCGGCGCAAACAATGTTGCCACCAGGGGTGAAGCCACCACGCACACCGAGGTAACAATCAGTAAAACACCGCCTAAGGCGCCAGCAACGCGGTCGATTAATAACTTGATCGACGCCGTACTGCCATTCTCTCGATACTCCGACAAGACCGGCACAAAGGCTTGAGAAAATGCGCCCTCGGCAAACAGGCGTCGTAAAAAATTGGGGATTTTAAAGGCGACAAAGAAGCAGTCGGCATTGCTACTGGCACCGAGAAAGTTGGCGATCACCACATCCCGAATTAAACCCAAGACCCGCGACAACAAGGTCATCACGCTAACCAGCAAGCTTGAGCGCAGCAAACCGCGCTGCTTAGCGGGGCCTTTTAGTGCAGCGGCATCACTCATGCCAACCACCGCTGGCGCAGCGCTTCGCGATTTAAACGCAGCCATTGCAGGGCAATTAAGCTGTGGGCATTGTCGATCTGACCGGCATCTAACATGGCCATGGCCTCGGCAAAGGGAATCACTTTGGCGTGAATATCCTCGCCCTCCTCAGCCAAACCATAAAAGCCACCGGCGTTGCTTAAATCTGTGCGGCCGCAAAACAAGTAAAAATACTCGTCACTGCCACCGGGCGATGAATAGTATTCGGCAATAGATTCCATGTCGGTAATGTCTAAACCGGCTTCTTCTAGGGCTTCGCGACGGGCGACGTCTTCGGGATTTTCATCAGGCTTATCAATAATCCCCGCCACTAACTCCAGCAGCCAAGGACTAGCCGCTCGGCTCATGGCGCCAACCCGAAATTGCTCGACCTGTAAAATACAGTCGGTGACTGGATCGTAAGGCAGCAAGCCCACCGCGGGGCCGCGCATAAATAATTCGCGACTCAGCCAGCGGCCCCAGCCGCCTTTATACAAGCGGTGACGCAAGCGGTAGGCCCGCACTTGAAAAAAACCGCGCCAAGCGGCGCGGTCTTCATCTATTTCTATATCACTGCGTTTGAAATCAGCCATTGCCTATTTGCATCACCCTTAAAAACGACGCTCGGTATACCAGTTTACGTCTCTGGCGTTTTTGTCGACTTGCTCTACCACATCTAAAATCAGGGCAAACAGCGCCATACGCACCAATACCCCATTATCTGCCTGCCGGAAAATCGCCAAATTCGGATTATCATTGAGGTCGTTGTCGAGCTCATTGGCCTCTGAGCGCGAATCCCGAGGCAACGGATGCATAATAACGGTATTGGGTTCGCAGTTGCGGGTGTAAATCGCCTGATTAAGGCGGTAGCGGCCCCGATACAGATCGGCCTCGGCGCGATCGGCAAAGCGCTCTTCCTGAATCCGCGTAGAGTAAGCAATATCGACCTTGGAGATACTGCCTTCCATCACGTCCGACTCCAGCACGGTGTGACCGGCGCTGCGCAGCTGCTCAACAATCGCCGGCGGCATTTGCAATTCAGTCGGGGCAATTAAGACCACCGTCACATTGCGATACAGGCACAGCAATTTACACAGTGAATGCACGGTGCGACCGTATTTTAAATCGCCGATCATGGCGATTCGTAGACCGTCGAGATCACTGCGGCCCTGATGCTGTAATTCTTTGCGAATGGTATACAAGTCTAGCAAGGCCTGACTGGGGTGCTCGTTGGCGCCGTCGCCGCCGTTCATTACCGGCACCCGACTCGCGGCGGCAAATTCCGCCACCGAACCAGATACAGGGTGGCGCATCACAATCACATCGCTGTAACCACTTAATACCCGCGCGGTATCGTAAAGCGACTCGCCCTTGGCAATCGCCGAGGTTTCAAAGCCGGTGGTTTCCCGCACTTCGCCGCCCAGCAAATTAAAGGCGCAACCAAAGCTCACCCGCGTTCGGGTAGAGGGTTCAAAAAACATATTGCCAAGGATCGCGCCGTCCAGCACCTTGGTCACTCGCTGGCGGTGCGCATAGGGCGCCATGCGATCGGCCACTTCAAACACCCGTTCAATATCGGAGCGGTCAAACTGACTGATAGAGAGGATATGGCTACCTGAAAATTTCAAAGGGTCTCTCCGCGTTAATTACACTGTCGCCAATTCATCGGCACTGCTGCTGCCTTCGTCAAACTGTAAACTCGCCCACCTAGCGTAGAGCGGCGAGCTTTGTAAAAGTTCGGCGTGATTACCGGTATCCACCAATTTACCGTGGTCGAGCACGGCAATAATATCCACGTCCACCACGGTGGCAAGGCGGTGGGCAATCACAATGGTAGTGCGGCCTTTCATTAACAGCGCTAGGGCTTGCTGCACTTGGTATTCGCTTTCCGCATCCAGCGCGCTAGTCGCTTCGTCGAGTAGCAATAAAGTTGGATCTGCCAAGATAGCGCGGGCAATCGCCACCCGCTGGCGCTGGCCGCCAGACAAGCGAATTCCACCCTCGCCCACAAAGCTGTCGTAACCCTCGCTCAGACGCTCAATAAATTCATGGGCGTAGGCCTTGCGCGCTGCTTCTTCAATTTCGGCCAGCGTTGCATCGGGTTTACCGTAGCGAATATTATCGGCAACGGTACCGGTAAACAAAACCGGCTGCTGGGGCACAATCGCAATTTGCGAACGCAAATCGTCTAAACTCAAATCCCGAATATCGATGCCGTCAAAGCGAATCGCGCCGCCCTGCACATCGTAAAAGCGCAGCACCAAATCAACCAAGGTCGATTTACCCGCACCCGAGCTGCCCACCAAGGCAACACTGCTACCAGGCTTAATATCTAAAGAAAGATCGGCTATCGCCCGCTGCTCTGGGCGCGACGGGTAACTAAAACAAACTTGCTCAAATTCCAAATGCCCTTTGGGCTCGGCTGGCAATGGCACAGGGGTATTTGATGAGGGCACGAGGTTTTCAGCAGCGAGCAATTCTAGCAGCCGCTCAGTAGCGCCGGCCGCACGCTGCAAATCGCCATAGACCTCGGATATCGCACCCACCGATGCCGCGACCATCACCGCATAAAAAATAAAGGCCGCTAATTCACCGCCAGTAATTTTACCCGCCAATACGTCTAGGCCGCCAACCCACAACATACCGGTGACCGCCCCCAGCACCAAGGTAATAACAAAAGTGGTCAACCATGAGCGCTGCTTAATGCGACCAATAGCCACTTGAAACGCCGATTCAACATGGCCATCAAAGGCCTTGCGATCAAGCTCTTGGTGGTTAAACGCCTGCACCATCTTAATATTTTTAACCGACTCACCAACAAAGGTGCCTACCCCTGCGATTTTATCTTGGCTGGTACGCGACAAGCTGCGCACGCGGCGACCAAATACAATAATGGGCACCACCACCAAGGGCACGCTGAGCATAACGAGGGCCGTTAACTTAGGATTGGTCACAAACAACCAAATCACTCCGCCAATAAACATCAGCAAATTGCGCAGCGCGATGGATACCGATGAACCGATAACGGTTTGCAGCAAGGTGGTGTCGGTGGTGATGCGAGACTGAATTTCGCCGCTGAGATTGGTTTCAAAGTAACCGGGATGCAGGTGTACCACATGGGCAAAAACAGCTTTACGTAAATCGGCGCTAACCCGCTCACCAATCCACGACACCAAATAAAAGCGAGTAAATGTGCCTGCGGCAAGCAGCAAAATCATCGCCATAAACAGCAGTAGCGCATCGTTCAGCGCCGCTTCGGTAGCATTACTTGAGAAGCCCTGATCGACTAACATCCGCAAACCCTGACCGATAGACAAGGTAATCGCGGCGGTACACACAAGAGCGATACTGGCGCCAATCATTTGCCAGTAGTAGGGCCGCAAAAACTGCATCATGGCCTTTAATACGCCGACGTTCGTGCTTTTTTCTCGTTCCGGACCGCTAACTGCCATCACCTTCCCCTGTTTATCGGCGGGCATTATCGCTTGTATCAAGCTGACGGGAAAGCGGCGTTTGCTTCATTAATCAGGCTGTCTTTAGCGCAGCGCTTCATTTTTTTGATTGCCGCCTCGCGCTGAGATGCCACAGAGCGATTTTCAACGGCCTCGCGGTAGACAATCGCCTCGGCGGGATCACCGCGAAAGAACCGCGCGCCGCGGCCACCCTCGCCGCAATGTTCACGAAAGCGACGCTCAGGATCGGTGCTAATGCCGGTATACAGCTTACCGCTGCGACTGCGCACCATATACACCCACCACGGGGAGGAACTCACAAACCTTCGTGTTCCAGCGCGTCGGCGTAGTCACTCAGCTCAGCGAGAATCATGCTATCGGCCGAGGAAGTGCGCTCTAAAGCCAGTTCGCCGAGGCGACGGCGAAACTCAACAAACCCCAGTTGGCCGTCTTCTGGTTGACGCAGGCGACGGCGACAAAACTCCAGCCACTGCTGACGTTCGGCGCCAGTCAAGGTCATGGGGTAATTGCGCGCGCGGTAACGCCACAGCAGTTCCGGCAAGCGCTGATCCCGAAAGGGAAACGACTGCCCCGCCAAAGACTCAGGATCACTGCTGCGCACCGAATCCATCAAGTGGCGATCTTCGCCACTGAAAAATCCGCCGCCGTAGAGCATCACATCGGGGTCATTACTGTCGGCAAACTTGCGACCACCAAACAGCTTTTGTAGCTTGGCTTTGAGATCACCGCTTTTACGAATACGCTGCCAATTGCGACGACACTGAGCCATGTCGAGCTGTAAGCGCTCGCACACGGTGTCGTCCAGCAACTTCGCGGTCACGACAATGGGGGCGCGGTTGATATGAATCTCTTTGAGGGGGATACGCTCTGCGCCCTCGGGCAAATCGGCGGTGGCACTGAATACCCGCGCCGAAATTTCTTCTACCGACAAATCAATTAGCGGCTGTGGATCAACACTCAGATCGTAGACAATTACGCTGTTTTTGTTATCGGGGTGCAGAGCCAAGGGCATCATTAGCGCTGAGCAAAACTTAGCCGCCGGCAGGCGACCCGACACATGCAACACCGGCACTTGGGTAACGGTGTCTAACATCGCCGCGACCGTGCGCTTATCGCGCAAACCCAGAGCGTAATCAAATAATTTTGGCTGGCGCTGTTTGAGCAATTTAGCAAGATCGATGGTGGCGTACACATCTGACAAGGCGTCGTGCGCGGATTCATGGCTTAGGCCATTGGCCGCCGACAATTCTTCAAGCCGAAAGCTCGGGGTGCCGTCTTCCCGCACTGGCCACTCGATGCCGTCTGGGCGCAGCGCTCTGCACAAGCGCGCCACATCAATCAGGTCCCAGCGCGAATTGCCGTTTTGCCACTCCCGCGCATAGGGATCGAAAAAATTGCGGTATAAGGTGTAGCGAGTGACTTCGTCGTCGAAGCGAATACTGTTATATCCCACGCCGCAGGTGCCTGGCTGCGCCAGCTCGGCGTGAATAATAGCGATAAACTCTGCCTCAGACACACCATCATGCAGCGCCTGCTGGGGCGTTATGCCGGTAATTAAACAGGCCTCTGGATGGGGAAGGTAATCTGGGCTGGGCCGACTGAACACCATTAGGGGCTCGTCGATAATATTCAAATCTGCGTCGGTGCGCACCCCAGCAAACTGCACCGGCCGATCACGAGCGGGATTAGCGCCCCAAGTTTCGTAATCGTGCCAGTAGAAAGTTTGTTTTGCCAAGGTGTGCTCCTATACGCGAAAAGCGCTTACTCGTCGGACGTTGGATGTCTGGCGTCGGACGTCCAAGCAGGCATCTCTCGCTCTGCGTCAGACGTCCGACCCCCGACGTCAGACTACTTCTATCGCCTGCTCTTCAATCTTCGCCTTCCAAATCTGTGGCCCGATCTTGTGCACCGACTCACCGCGCACGTCCACCGCTACGGTAACCGGCATGTCTTCAATGGTGAACTCATAGATCGCTTCCATGCCGAGCTCTGGGAAACCAACTACTTCGGATTTTTTAATCGCCTGGGCAACCAAATACGCCGCGCCGCCAACCGCCATTAGGTAGGTAGCACCAAATTCCTTGATGGCGTCGATGGCCACATCGCCGCGCTCGGATTTACCGATCATGCCCATTAAGCCGGTTTCGGCGAGCATGGTGCGGGTGAATTTATCCATACGCGTCGCGGTGGTTGGGCCTGCGGGGCCAACAACTTCGTCACGCACTGGGTCAACGGGGCCAACGTAATAGATAAAGCGACCTTTCAGGTCTACGGGAAGCTCTTCGCCCTTGGCCAGCATATCGACCATTTTCTTGTGGGCAGCATCGCGACCCGTCAGCATTTTTCCGCTGAGTAGAATGGTGTCGCCTGGCTTCCAAGTGGCCATTTCCTCTTGGGTAACGGTGTCTAAATTAACACGCTTGGCATCGCCTGCTTCGCGGGTTACTTCTGGCCATTCATCCAATGATGGTGGGGTAAGCGCCGCTGGGCCGCTACCGTCTAAGGTAAAGTGGGCGTGGCGAGTCGCCGCGCAGTTAGGAATCATTGCCACGGCTTTATTGGCGGCGTGAGTTGGGAAGTCTTTTACCTTCACATCAAGAACCGTAGTTAAGCCACCCAGACCCTGAGCGCCAATACCAAGCTTATTTACTTTATCAAACAGCTCTAAACGAAGTTCTTCAGCGCGATTGCTGGCGCCGCGCTTCTGCAAATCGTGAATATCAATTGGGTCGAGCAGCGCTTCTTTGGCGATAATCATCGCTTTTTCAGCAGTGCCGCCAATACCGATACCCAGCATGCCCGGCGGGCACCAGCCCGCGCCCATGGTCGGCACCATCTTCAATACCCAATCTACCACTGAGTCTGAAGGGTTGAGCATGGCAAATTTTGATTTGGCTTCGGAACCGCCGCCCTTGGCCGCAACGTGTACTTCTACGGTGTCGCCAGGCACGATTTGGTAGTGAATAACCGCGGGGGTATTGTCTTTGGTATTGCTGCGAGCACCGTCGGGATCGTCAAGGATAGAGGCGCGTAAAACGTTGTCTGGCAGATTATAAGCGCGGCGCACACCTTCATTAACCATGTCGCTAACGCCCATAGTACCTTCCCACTGCACGTTCATGCCCACCGTTAAGAAGACGGTAACAATACCGGTGTCTTGGCAAATCGGGCGTTTGCCCTCGGCACACATCCGCGAGTTGATCAGAATCTGCGCCATGGCGTCTTTGGCAGCAGGGTTTTCTTCACGCTGATAGGCTTCATCCATAGCGCGGATAAAATCAACGGGGTGGTAGTAAGAGATATATTGCAGCGCGTCGGCCACACTCTGAATGAGATCGTCTTGACGGATTACGGTCATCGGAGGACTCCTGAAATGATGGCGACAGCGGCCAGAATGGCGGCAGAGTATACACTAGCTAGATGGCCGTGGTGTATACACCACGGCCATCTAATACTTAGCTACCTAGCAAAAAACCCTCACCGAGGCGCTGGGCTGCCCGAGTGGTATTGGGACATAGTCTGGCGCATCGACTCAATATCGCGATTAACCTGCTTGCGGAAGGCATTAATCGAATCCAGCCACTCGTCATTTTGAGTAACGCGGCGCTCAATATCCTTAACCCGTGCATCCAAGGCACCACCAGAGGCCACTTGCTTACCCATGTCCAATAATTGCTTGCGATTTACTTCTGCCTGAGCAATCACGCGATCCAGCTTACCGGCCATGGAAGTCAGTGATTCACGCTCAGAATTATACGACTTCGCAATTTTGGCAACTTGCTCATCGCTGGTCCGCAATTTGGTTTCCAGCGCGGCGATACGCTTCTCAGCTTTGTCTAAATCTGCCTTTTGCTTTGCCAAACTCACATCGTGCTGGGCTAGCTCTTCTTTTTGTTTCTTCCAAACATTGTCCCACAGCTTGCGCACTTCAACGTCTAACTCCTTGAGCTTAACCTGAGTGCTGACACTGCTTTCAGTAATACTCTCATCGGCAACCGACAAGCGCTGCTCAAGTAAATCAATACGACCTTGGCCTAGCTGCAACTGCTGCTGCGTAGCGGTCAATTGATCAAAGAGGTAATAAGAAACCGCCGCCAACGCCAAAATCAACACCGTCAGCATAAACATAACAAAACCACCACCGCCGCTGTTCGCCACTGGAGGCGGTGCAACCGCTGCTTGGGGCTTTTTGGACGCCGCAGGACGGACGATATCGTCCTCGTCAATAGAGAGTGAAATTTTAGGTTCTTGTCTTTCCGTACTCACGCTTAATAACTCACTCTAATTAGGGGCAGAAAAAATCATTATGACACTGACGCGGCAGGGCATAAAGCATCGCGCCGGCCATTTGAGCAGCAATTGCTACCCAAGTTCAGCGGCTTTGCTATACTTTAGCGGTTTTACGCTCATACAGCGCAGCTTCTGATTGCTACAGAGGCAACAAAGCTGCGACCATCCAAAAAAATAGTTCACAACAAATGCCATACGAGGGTTCTTTAATGGAAGCATTTATCTCACCAGATCTGCTATTACGCTGGCTGCACGTTTTATTCGGTGTCACCTGGATTGGCCTACTCTACTATTTCAATTTTATACAAACCGAGTACTTTAAAGAAGCCGAGCCTGCCGCCAAAGCCGATGCCGTTAAAAAACTCGCCCCCCGTGCGCTGTGGTGGTTTCGCTGGGGCGCAATGTTTACCTTCCTAACTGGCCTAGGTTTATTGCACTTCACCATGACCCGCGGCCTGAATGGCTACATTATTATTGGCGCGCTAATGGGCACCCTGATGTTCCTTAACGTATGGCTGATTATTTGGCCTAACCAGAAAATTGTGTGTGGCATTACACCTGGCGACGCCGCTAAAGCAGCGCCTAAAGCTGGCCTAGCGTCACGCACTAACACCTTATTCTCTGCGCCAATGCTCATTGGCATGCTCGGCTCTTTCCACGGCACTGGCGCTGCGGGTACGACCGCGGTAAGTAAAAGCGGCGTCGATATCAGCTTAGGCCTGTGGATTTGCATCGGTTTAATCGCTGTAATTCAGCTTAATGCTCTGTTCGGCAAGACCGGCCCAATGACAACCGTGAAAGGCGTTGTGCATTGCAGTATCGCGCTTGCGGTGGCCATGGTCGCACTAATGCAGTTTGTTTAAGTAAACGCTATACCACAAAAAAGGGGAGCCACTTGGCTCCCCTTTTTTGTGCATCAAACTTACTCGCGCCCGCAGATTCAATACTGGCCGGTGCGCAACAAAACCAAAGTGCAGGCCTCTTCGCAAGCAATTCCCACCTCCGCCAAGGCCGCCATCATTTCATCTGACTCAGTGCCGGGATTAAAAATGACCCGCCTAGGCGCCAGCGCAATGAGCTGGGCAAGGTCCTTTTCCAGTAAATTGGCGCGTACATACACACTCACTGTATCGACTTTTTCATTGAGCTGATCAAGCCCCGCTACGCAGGTAATCCCTGCCACTTCGTGGTGATAGGGATTCACCGGCAACACTCGATGCCCGTATTCCGCCAACAATTTCACTGCCTTAAACGAATAGCGCTCAGGTTTTGGGCTCGCCCCCAAGACCACCACTACTTCCTGTTCAGACTGATGATTACTGCGCTCTGCCAACACCTTGTGACCTCACAAAAAAAACCGGGTGACTAGCACCCGGTTGGAGCAAAATGAAGCGATATGCTTACTTCGACTTTTGACCAATCCAGCGACGTAAAGTAGACGCCAACTCTTGGGCATTATAGGCCTCAGCGTCATCTGGCATAGGGTTTTTACCCATTTTAATTTCCAGCGATGCTTGGTAGTTGGTGCGGGTAGTTGACGTTGACACGCCACCACTCAACCGTGAAGGCGTTTGTGTTACCACGGTGTCGCAGCTCACTAAACCACAGCGCTGATAAACTGCAGTGTGGCCACCAAAATCATTAATGGCTGAAATACCACCGGTGGTGCGGGTTTTGCCTTCGGTATCGCGATTAACCAAGTGGAACCAGTTATAGCCACTCTGCAAGGTTAGCTCCGCGGCACGCAACATGGCGTAATCGTTCACGGTTTCTTTATCGGTCCGGCTATTGCCGGTAAAAGTTACTCGGTAGCGATCACTGCCTAACTCTGTTTCCGTATAACCATAAGCGCCGCGCTCTTCAGCGGGTTTATATACTGTTCCGCTGCTGCTACAGCCCACTAATACTAACGATAACATCGCAGTCATAATTAAAACTAAACGCATAATTTTCCCCTCATAAATTACTGCCAACCGCAAATACCAATGTAGATGCGGCATTCATCAAATTGTGTACGTAATGATACCTAGTTGAGATTAACTGAAACTGAACAGAATTATTTTTATGTGAATTAGAGGCCTTTAACGGGCCGGAATTTTGGTCCATGACTAAGACAAACCACCCAAAACACTCTGCTTAAAGCATAGCATCAACATGCCTTCGCCACCGTCATTATCGCAACATGCTGTTGACCAGGGGCTAGCTGCAACTCATCTGCAAAAGCCATACCCCGCTCCACACAGAGGTATTCAGAGAAGTGCTCGCCAACATCGGCCATATTCTTGGCTAGCGCCTCGCCTGGGTTCCACACCACCACCGTATCACAGCCACTGCCGGTCACCGTCATTGTTCGCGCGGTGTCACAAAGCTGCTGTTCACCGCCTAAACCTTCGTATACTCGATCTATTTCCACATTAAAACGCAGCGCCTCATCTTGTTGAAAACGCGCGAGCTGACGACAATTATCAAGATATTCCGCACCAGACACGCCCTTGAGCGCCAACTTATCCAATGCCGCCACCGCAAAATAACTGTGCATTGCAAAGCTCAGCGGCATGGCTGCCACGCCCGAGTTACTCATTGTCAGACTAAGCTGCAAGGATTCCCCCAAGCTCACTTCAAGTTGCGCTGAAAATGGCCACGGGAACAATGCCAAATCTGCCGCGCTTGGCTGGAAGCTAAAATTTAACACCAAATTACCGTCATCGGCCTCGGCCACATTCTCCAAGACCCACGACTGGTGGCGCGCAAAGCCGTGTTTAGCTAAGTCTGGTTCGCGGCGATTCACTCCAAACCACGGCAAGCACAGCGGAATACCGCCGCGAATAGCCTTGCCCGCCACAAAAGATTCCAGCGGGCTCAGCCACAGAAGGTCGTTTTCACCCTCCGGACAAAAGGACAAAACCTGCGCCCCCTGCAAAGCGATAAGCGCCGTACATTTAGGGCTAATACATTCAAGTAACGGCAAGTCACCCGCCCCCGAAAACAAGTCACTAGCCGGCAGTAAATTCAGCTTGGCACTGGGTAACTCTAGGGCGTCTAAAACCATTATTTATCCTAGCCTCACGTTTCTATTTACTAAGTTATATACATCGAACATCTAGCGAATAATTTTCCGCAGGGTGAGCATATCGCTAGCACCTTTTTGAAATTGATAGGGCACGGCCTTTAGCTCGGCCTGATAATGCCGTTCATTAAAATAGCGTATCACGCCTGGGAGGTGTTGCGACAAACGGCCATCAAGACTAAGCAGCGGATAAACTCGCACCTCTTTAGCAACGCGACACATCTCCGTTAGGGCTTCAATATGCTGGGCGGCATCGATCTGCTCACTGTATAAAAACAGCAAATGAGAGCACAGCCCAAGATCAAACTCATTATCGAAAAAAGGAAGTTCAGGCAGAGTCGCCTCAACGTAACGCCCCTCAGCCAGACCGACATCAAAGTCGTCTAGAAACCGGTTCATCGCCGACATGCGCACGGAGCCAAGGTGACCAGGGTCTTTAAAGCTGCTCCAGTAGTAATTATCGGCATGGCGGGCAAGTTCGGCAATCATACCGGGATAAACACGCTGAATTCGGCTACTTATTTCAGCCTTGGTGAACTGATAGATGGGATCAACCGACATAATCCGACCACCATTTTGACTCAGCTCGGCATTAAAACTGGCGGGGCCATCACCGCAGCCGAGAATATATCCCTCTAAATCCCTTTCGCTAAGCGCAAACATCCGGCAGTACTCTGCATATGAGCGCCCCCACGGAACAATTGACGACAGATCCAAATCACCCTCACTCACTAAACGGCCAAATTAGCCTAAAAATAGAAAAGACACCTGCAACAGAGTAAGAGGCCTTACCAGCCTAGAACTGGCAAGCCTCCAGCAAAAAATGAGTTTAAGTATAGTGAGGAGCGCGCCTCTGGCACAAATTCTTATCTAGTCGCGGCGGCCAATATTGGCCAATAATCCAAAAATAAGGTGTGGGCGCGTATAGAAAAAGCGCGGGCCAGCGCATACCCTGGCCCAACCGCCAATATTAAGGGGTAGACGCCACTATGGCAGCGCTGGCAGCAGAGCTAAAATTAGGCTCGCCGGCTGCATCCACTGCAAACAGAGGTAAGCGCGCATTGGCTGTTATGTTTACCACCGGAATTGTCGCGTCGCGGGAAAATGACTCGAGATATTGCGGGTGATAGCCGCTGACCCACAAACCCAGCTCGTCCCCCTTCGCTACGCGCTCGGCAATACCCACCAAATCAATATCGGTATGATTACCCAAGCCTCGCACCGGCATGATTTGATCGTCTAGCAAACGCCACTCGCCACCCGCGTTGCGAATCGCAACACCAACAAACAGGATGCTGTCACAGCCGCTCCGAATCGTCGGCACACCACCCAGTGCGCAAGCTTCGTCATTAAGCACTTGCGGAGTGGTCACCGTAATATCAAGCTGAGGGATACCCGCAATAATTAAGCCGTTGCCATCACCCACCGTTAGGAGCGGCACAATATTGACGTCCTGCCCCAAGACATGAGCCGCCTGAGCGGCCGCACCATTTGGCACATTGGCTAACGCCAAGTCATTAAATTCGCTAAACACTGGCACGGTCGCGTCATTGGCAGATCGGCGAGCCTTGAACTCTGTCACAGGAATACTCACCGCATCATCGTCCGCCAATGAAACACAAATCTCGTTGGGGCCGCTGAGATCAGCTGCCGGAGCCTGACCCCGCAACTTGTCGTTAAACCAATCAATGGTGGCACTGCGTTGAGTCCTAGCACCGCAGGCAAACTTGCCCGCCAAGGCTTGAAAGTAAATTGGATCGGGGGTTTCGCCAATAAAGTTGGGAATAATATGGCCACTTTCATGGGTTAGCAGCCGCACTTCATGGCCGGTGCTCGCCGCCCGCTCGCTCAAACATTGATAATTCCACCAGGCGTCATTGAAGTTAAACAGGGTATCGCGAATGCCCTGAGTTAATAAGATATCCACCCCCGGCTGGCCCGTGTAACTATTGCTGCCCGGCGCCTCGTTGAACTCGCTGCTAATATTATTGTTTAGCTCGCTGGCCGAAAAATTGTAAGGCATCGTCGCCTGACCGTTTAGATCACACCAGTAACGCGGGCTGTGGTAGCTAAACCACGCCAAGGCATCGCGGGGAAATTCGTTACTACTAATACCCCGCAATAGCGTTTCTTTCACAAATGGGTCAAGCCCCCTTGCCAACGGCGATTCTTGATTTTCAAAACCAGGCTGGTAGCTCCCTGCTTCGCCGCCGCCCACTAACAACAAACTCCACGCCGATTTCACCACGTCGCCGGGATTTAGGCTAAAGGGCAGATAATGCCAAGTAATATCTGGCACCATCGCATCCATGCGCTGTTTCTCGTCTACGCCGTGGATCAGTAGTTGGTAACCGCCACCATAGCTTGAGCCCACTGCACCGCTGAGCAGATTAACACCGCCAGCAACACTAACTGCCGGATCTGGCCGCGCCGCCAGTTCGCCGCTTGCCTCATTGCGCCACGCCAAATAATCTAAATTGGCTTCTGCCCAATCCAGTATCTGCAATAAATCCAAACCTTCCACATCTGGGTCCATCACCCGCACGGTGCCACTGCTGTCGCCAAAGCCACGCTGGTCAATGCTAATTACCGGATATCCCGCCGCCACCAGCAAGTCCAAAGCATTGCCACTGTAGTCGCTGGCAGCAGGATCACTTACCCGCGTACCGCCAAAACCATGGCCGTGCAACACTACAGGATGTGCACC
Source organism: Zhongshania guokunii (assembly GCF_040892635.1). Classification (NCBI taxonomy): domain Bacteria; kingdom Pseudomonadati; phylum Pseudomonadota; class Gammaproteobacteria; order Cellvibrionales; family Spongiibacteraceae; genus Zhongshania; species Zhongshania guokunii. The sequence continues at coordinate 58,444 of NZ_JBFRYA010000016.1, forward strand.
CAGAGCTCGTTTACCACAATCTAAAATAGCCGGTTCAAACACTTCAAAACTGATATTCTCACCGCTAGCCGAAGGCAAGATCACTTGATAATGGCGGTTAGCCGTCACGGTTGCGAAGCTGTCGCCACATGAAGCATTGGTTTGTGCTGCAGAGCAGCCCTGGGCATCAACTGTCGACTGGGCAGCCGAATTTGCACAGAGATCCTCTTCGTTGCCAATGCCATCGCCGTCACTATCGCGACCGTCTTCAGGGTCACAAACATCACCAACACTATCGATATCAAGGTCTTGCTGATTAGCATTCGCCACTGCAGGGCAATTATCTTGCTCATCACTAATCCCGTCATTATCGGCATCGTCGTCGCAAACATCGCCAATACCGTCACTATCGGCATCCGCCTGATTGCCATTGGCCAGCTGGGGGCAATTATCACTGCTGTCAGGGACACCATCGGCATCGGTGTCGACCGGCTGATTCACGCCACCCGAGCTGCCGCCATTAGAGGAGTTAGAACTAGAACTGCTACTGCCACCACACGCGGACAGCGCTAGCAGCACTATGATTAGACTAAGTGCACGATAATTGATCATATGACGATCCCAGTAATTATTTTAAGCTGTAAGCTCTCAGGCGATTTTAGGTTTATGGCGAACAGCTACTACACGAAAATTATTGATTGAGCCATACTAAAGCATGTTTTCACTGACTACTCAACAATAACTGAGTAAATACGTTAGATCCAATAACATGCATCCATGGAAGCGAACTGAGATAATCTGCAACCAATAATTATTATGGCCGACTTGCGGTCATTTACCACCCTAGCAAAGGAATTAGCTTGTGCGTCGCAGCAGTACCCCCTATGCGCTCCACCGCCTTAGTAAGGCACTAAACCGCTGGTATGTTCGTCGCTATATTGCGCCACAATTTGACAGTATTGGCACCGTGCCAGACGTCGTCAACCCGCGCAGCGTGGTGATCTTTGGCGACAATATTCATATTGGCCGCCACGCCCACATTATCGCCTCGCCAGACAATATCATTCGTTTAACCACCTGGCCCAGTCGACTCGGCAAAACCGAAATCCGTATTGGCGATTACTGCCTGCTATCGCCAGGAGTACGAATTTCCGCAGCCAAGTCGATCCGCATTGGCGACAACTGTATGTTCGCCGCCAATGTATATATCAGCGACAGCGACTGGCACGGTATTTACAACCGCATTCGGCCGTTTCGCAGTGAAAGACCAGTGGTATTAGAAAACAACGTCTGGCTGGGTGAGCGCGTCATCGTCAACAAAGGCGTGCGCATTGGCGAGAACAGCGTAATTGGCGCCGGCAGTATTGTCACCAAAGACATACCTGCCAACGTGATTGCGGCGGGCAACCCCGCGCGGGTGATAAAAAGCATCAATCCAAAGCGTCGAATGCTAAAACGTGAGGTCTTGTTTCAAGATTCTGAGCACTACTACGAAATTCAAGACGAGCTAGCCAAGATGACTATGGCCAACAATAGCTGGCGCAATTGGCTGCGGGCACTACTAAAACCGAATCGTCAAGATTAATGATTTAGTTCTTCTATAAACAATAAACAACAAACCCCGACCTAGGCCGGGGTTTGAATGTGGTACAAAACCCCACCAAAGTGAGGTTTTAGCGCAGACGGGACTGCTTACATCATGCCGCCCATACCGCCCATGCCACCCATACCGCCGCCCATGCCGCCCATGTCTGGCATGCCGCCAGCACCAGACTCAGACTTAGGTGCGTCGGCAATCATGCACTCGGTAGTGATGATCAAACCAGCAACCGAACCAGCAGCCTGCAGCGCAGTACGAGTTACTTTGGCTGGGTCGAGAATACCCATTTCCATCATGTCACCGTATTCACCAGTGCCAGCGTTGTAACCGAAGTTACCAGTACCGTTGCGAACCTTGTCTAGTACAACAGAAGCTTCGTCACCAGCGTTGCTTACGATTTGACGCAGTGGCGCTTCCATTGCACGCAGCGCGGCATTGATACCCGCAGTTTGGTCTTCGTTGTCGCCTTCGATAACGCCGATATTAGAGATTGCGCGAACCAGAGCAACACCGCCGCCAGGAACAACACCCTCTTCTACTGCAGCGCGAGTTGCATGCAATGCATCTTCAACGCGGGCTTTCTTCTCTTTCATTTCCATTTCAGTTGCAGCGCCAACCTTGATAACCGCTACACCGCCAGCCAATTTAGCTACGCGCTCTTGGAGTTTCTCACGGTCGTAATCTGAGCTGGTGTTTTCAATTTGAGTGCGGATTTCAGCCACACGAGACTGAATACCAGCCGCGTCGCCAGCGCCATCAACGATTACGGTGTTTTCTTTGTCCATGGTGACGCGCTTAGCGGTACCAAGGTGTTCAAGAGTAGCGGTGTCCAGTTCCAGACCCACTTCTTCTGAAATCACGGTGCCGCCAGTCAGAATTGCAATATCTTGCAACATGGCTTTGCGACGATCGCCAAAACCAGGCGCCTTACAAGCAGCAACTTTAACGATGCCGCGCATATTGTTAACAACCAATGTCGCCAACGCTTCGCCTTCAACGTCTTCGGCAACAATCACCAGCGGACGGCTAGACTTGGCAACCTGCTCCAGAACTGGCAGCAATTCGCGGATATTGGATATTTTCTTGTCGATCAACAGAATGAAGGGGCTTTCCAGCTCAACACTCATGTTCTCAGTGTTGTTTACGAAGTAAGGAGACAGGTAGCCGCGGTCGAACTGCATACCTTCAACTACTTCCAGCTCGTTCTCTAGGCCCTGACCTTCTTCAACAGTGATCACGCCTTCTTTGCCAACTTTATCCATGGCTTCAGCAATGATGTCACCAATATTGGTGTCACTATTGGCAGAGATAGTACCTACCTGAGCAATTGCTTTATTGTCTGCGCAAGGGCTAGACAATTTCTTCACTTCGGCAACTGCTGCTGCGATTGCTTTGTCGATACCGCGCTTGATATCCATTGGATTCATGCCGGCAGCAACTGATTTTAAACCTTCGTTAACAATTGCCTGTGCCAATACGGTAGCAGTAGTAGTACCGTCACCCGCGTCGTCAGAAGCGCGTGATGCCACTTCTTTAACCATTTGCGCGCCCATATTCTCGAGGCGATCTTCCAACTCGATTTCTTTCGCTACAGACACACCATCTTTAGTGATGGTTGGTGCACCGTAAGACTTCTCAAGTACTACGTTACGGCCTTTAGGGCCCAGAGTGACTTTTACCGCGTTAGCTAGGATGTTGACACCAGCTACCATGCGCTGACGCGCTTCATTGCCAAATACTACGTCTTTTGCCATGATCGTATAATCCTTTTCTTACTAATTCGTTGATTTAAAAAAGAAATTTTGTGTTGGACTTAAGCTTCTACCACACCGAAAATTTCTGATTCATTCAGAACGATCAGCTCTTCGCCGTCGATTTTAACTGTGCTACCGGAGTACTGGCCAAAAATGACCAGATCGCCCGCTTTAACGCCAACCGGACGCAATTCACCGTTTTCCAACAATTTACCTTCGCCAACCGCAATCACTTCACCTTGGTTTGGTTTTTCTTTCGCAGAACCTGGCAGAACAATACCGCCCGCACTGGTCTTCTCTTCTTCCTTACGACGAACAACAACGCGATCGTATAACGGACGAATTTTCATTTTTATCAATCTCCATTAAATCAATGATTTAGAATTTATTGACCGGCTAAACCGGTGTCAGCCCAAAAGCTATCTCGCCTTTTGACCTGAACCCCCTTTTGTATGGATCGAGAAACTTTACGAGTCTCAACTGGGAAAACCAGGCAATTCATCACCAAGTCACCGTGGGCTGTCCTGTAAATGGGGCTGTGCAAACACTTTTCAAGAGTTAGAGCTAAAAATTTATTCTTCTTTTTTGTAATCGCCTTCAATAACCACGGAATCCCGCCCAGTCTTGTCACTAGGAGATGAATCTGCGTTGTGAGTATTAGTAAATCCGGAATTTGTCGCCTGAAAATTAGCTGCGTGGACCTGCATTACCCCACGCTTTAACAATATAGCGATAAGCCCCTGTCGCAGCGGCGCAATCAAACAAACAAAACCGAGACTGTCGGTAATAAACCCCGGCGTAAGTAATAGCGCGCCGCCGACCGCCAGCAACAGGCCTTCTAAAATTTCTTTAGCGGGCACTTGGCCTGTATTTAAGCGCTGCTGGGCACGGGTCAAGGTATCCAAGCCCTGCTGCTTTAATAGCGCGGCGCCGACCACGGCCGTGAACACTACCATCGCTATGGTAGGCAAACTGCCAATGAGACTGCCAACCTCTATTAACAGCCACATTTCTAATATGGGTAGTACTACAAACAAAACGAACAAAAAACGCATGTCATACTCACTTTAACGGGCTTTCTTAAGATGTGGGGGAAAGCTAAGCCGAATTCAAGCCAATCGCTACTCGCCCCCCTGTTTAAATGCAAAACCCACCAAAATCGTAGGCTTTGCTTTACAATTTAGCGGCACTATAAATTGCTCACGGGAATATCAATGAAGCACCTTGTCAGCATTACAGCATTCATCCTGATCCCTATTACAGGTCTTGCCCAAACGCGGCAAGAATTAGAGTGCCTGCAAATGGCCGCTCAGTCTGCCGCTGAATCAACCACGGTAGGAGAACTACGCAGCCTGTGTAAGACACCACTGTGGTCGACAGACAGCGGCGCCAATAGCGAGGATTCAAGTGACCCAAGCCAATATGCGGCGCCACATAGCAAGAGCGGCATTGTTCGCGAACGTCAGGCCTTAGAACGCTTTACCGTCGATAACCCCTTTGTGCTCACCCCACACCGCAGTAATTATGTAATGCCGGTCTCCTACCGAGATAACATAAGTAACTACAGCAACGTAACGTCCCTAAACGATGGCAAAGCCGACAACATTGAATTGGAGTTCCAACTCAGCATAAAAGTCATGGTATGGGAAAATATTTTTAAGGATAATGGCTTTCTGAGTATTGGTTACACCAATCGCTCATACTGGCAAGCCTACAACGACATAGCCTCAGCGCCGTTTCGGGAGACCAATCACGAACCGGAAGTGATGTTCACCATTACCCACGACTGGGAGTGGCTGGGTTTTCACTATGTTGGTGACCAGTTAATATTCAACCATCAGTCTAATGGCCGCAGCGAACCCTTGTCGCGCAGCTGGAACCGGCTGATGTTGAATATGATATTTGAGCGTGATCGCTTTGCGATGTCATTCAAGCCGTGGTATCGCTTTAAAGAGTCCGCCACAGACGATGACAACCCTGATATTGAAAAATACCTTGGCAACTTTGAGTGGATGGGCATTTACCAGTGGCACAATCGCACCTTGAGCCTCATGCTACGCAATAATCTACGCAGCGACAGTAAAGGTGCGGTAGAAATAGGCTGGAGTTTCCCGATTAACCCTCGGGTAAAGGCCTATGTAAAGTACTTTAATGGCTACGGAGAGAGCCTGATTGAATACAATAACGCCATCGAAAGTATCGGTATCGGTGTACTGATCAGCGACTGGCTATAATCCAAACTGACCAATGGAACCTCTAGAATGATTACTGCTCAGGAAGCATTACAACGCTTAAAAGATGGCAACAAACGCTTTGTAACCAATGTGAATAGCGACTTTGCCACCATCATTCACAACAAACGACCTGAACTAGTTGAAATTCAGGCCCCCTTTGCCATTGTGCTCGGCTGCTCCGACGCCCGAGTGCCCGCCGAGCTGGTTTTTGACCAGGGCCTAGGTGATCTCTTTGTGATCCGTGTCGCGGGCAATGTGGTAGCACCTTCTGGAATAGGCAGTGTTGAATTCGCAGCATTGAACTTTGGCACTCCGCTAGTTGTGGTGCTAGGCCACTCAAACTGCGGCGCAATCTCTGCTACCGTTGACGTGCTCACTGGCAATAGCAAGATTCCCTCGCAGAACCTGCACTCGATTGTTAAGCGTATCCGCCCAGCGGTAGAAACCCTGCTAGCAACCGAGCTCCGCCATGACCACAAAGGCTTGATTGAACAATCTGTGCGCGCCAATGTTCGCACCTCGGTTGAGCACTTAAGCAGCGGCTCGCCCACCCTCGAAAAGCTCATTAGTGACGGCAAGCTTATGGTCGTCGGCGCGGAGTACTCACTAGAAACGGGCGAAGTCGACTTTTTCTATGAAGACTACTGGGAGCGCACCCGCAACCTCGAACTGGAATGAACCAAGCTGCCGAGCAAGTCTACGCCGCCCTGCTGGCCATTCCAGCCGGGCGTTTATGTAGCTACGGCGACATTGCCAAACTTGCCGGCCTTCCTGGTCGCGCCCGCTGGGTCGGGCGCCTCCTTAGTCAACTCCCAACAAACAGCCAACTGCCTTGGTTTCGCGTTATCAACAGCCAAGGCAAAATCAGCTTTCCCCCTGCAAGCTCTAATTACGAAAGACAATTACGCGAATTAATTCGCGAGGGTAGCGCCGAAGCCTCAGGCAAAATTTTGTGGCGGCAGTGTCGCTGGCCCTAGCCAAGAACCATCTTCAACTCCGCGCGCCTGTCAACAAACCCTGCAAATTACCGCTCATAATTTTGCGTACATCGGCCGGCGGCAGTACCGAAAATTCACTGACGTAATCCAGCGGATGCGGCAGTCCTTCGGGGTGAGGGTAGTCGCTGCCAAATAGAATGCGCTCCACCGGAATCAGCTCCGCCAATTCGCGGATATTGTCCTCGTAAAAGGGCACGACAAAGATGTGCTTGCGAAATTGCTCGACCGGATGCTGTTTGAAATAACCGGGCATTTGGCCGTAGACCCGCTCCAAGCGCTGCAGCAATGGCGGCAGCCAATGGGCGCCGTTTTCTACCGAGGCGACCCGTACATTGGGGAAGCGTTCAAACACGCCGTGACAGATCAGCGCAGACAAACTGTCGCTAATGGCGCGGCCCAGGGCATCTAAACAGGCTTTAAAGGGCGTAGGTTCAAAGGGAATCCATTCTTTGGCGCCGCCTTCCCAACGGCGGCTCATATCGTCATAGCCGGAGTCTGAGGCGTGCAGGCATACAAAAATACCGGCCTCGTTGACCCGCGCCCAAAAAGGGTCAAACTCGCGATCTCCCGGTGAACGGCCACCCAGTGGCCCCGGTACTGGCGCGGGACGAATACCGACGACCCTAGCACCGCGCTGCAGCGCGACCTCCAACTCTTTTACAGCAAGATCGACGTCCGACAGATTGATCATGGCGACGGGGTATAAACGCTCGCTGCGGGCAAAGCCCCACTCGTCTTCTACCCAACTATTCAGCGAGGAAAACAGCGCCGCAATAGACTCGGGCTTATGACCAAGACGCGCCTCAACAACTGACGCCAGAGTTGGAAATACCATCGAGGCGTGTATGCCTTGGCCGTCCAGTTCAGCCAGCTTGCCTTTGCCGGTACGCCATGGCTCGGGCGGCACCAAGGGCTTGCCACTGAGTTCGCGCATACTCTGGCCGCCTTGATTCTGGCCTCGGTACCATTTTTCGTGGGCGCCGGGCGAGGCTACCACCGCAAAATCTGGGTTGGGAATATAATCGGTAATTACTCCCGCAATAGCCAATTTTTTACGACCATTGATTTCAATAAATTGAAAATCTTTAGCAAACTTTTTAGGCAGGTGGCGCAGAAAGGCCTCTTCGCTTTCATACAAATGACTGTCGGCATCCCATACAGAAAAGTCGAGATTAGTGGCGGTGTAGCCGCTCAAGGTAGTGTTATTATCCGCGGAATTCAAAAGCTTCTCCTAATTTTGGACACGGCGGACCTTGCATGACTGAAGGCCAGACTCAGGGCTTTAATGTCATAAAGCCATTGTCGATTGCCCGCACCTCGCGCCCCTCGACCGCGACGCTAAAATGCACGCCGTCGGCCTCATACCATACTTCGGTGCGCAGGGTTTCGCCGGGGTAGGCTGGCGCGCTGAAGCGGCAATCCATACTGTGCAGGCGGCTGGGGTCGTTGTCGCAGCACAGTGCGATTAAGCTCGCACAGGCCACGCCAAAGCTGGCCAAGCCCTGCAATATCGGCTGCTCAAAACCGGCCTTGCGCGCAATTTCTGGGTCGGCATGCAGTGGATTCATATCGCCATTAAGGCGATACAGCAATGCCATTTGCGGCGAGGTTTTCTTTACTAACACAGCATCTGCGGCGCGCTCTGGGCGCCGATGAATCACGGGCTTTAATGCTGGATTGCCACCCATGCCACCATCGCCGCGACAAAATACGGTCTGCACCATCGTGCAATACAAGGTGCCGCTATCTTGATCAATCAACTGACGCTCAAAGTAAACCAGCGCGCCCTTGCCTTCGCCCTTGTCGAGAACATCAACAATACGGCTGCGCGCGACAATGCGTGCTTCGCTGGGTAGCGGCGTATGTATGGTCATCGACTGGCCTGCATGGAGAATTTTCACCCAGTCTAAGCCACTGTCTAAATCCCGCGCCCAAAAGCCGGGATGGGCGAGAGTCATCGATAAACTCGGTAATACTTTTAAGTTTTTTTCGTACACAAAATCCAGCTCTGCAAGATTCATAGGGTCGCTCGCTAAACCCAAACTCAGCGCGTAAAGCTGGCAGTCTTTCGCCGTGTAGTGCACGGTCTTTTCCGGCACTTTTAGGGCCAGTAATTTTTCATAGCTGGTCGCCATGTTATTTAGTTTCCTGTCAGTGAAGCTTGGCTCGGAGTCCAATATTATTTGCCCGTAAAATTCGGTTTGCGCTTGTCGAAAAAGGCTTGCACGCCCTCTTGATGATCTTCGCTAAGATACAGTGCGGGCTGGTAGTCCACCTCGGCGCGCAAGGCATCTTCCAGCGAACCAAAGCCCTTGGCGTACGCGGCTTTAATCAGCGCGATGGGCATGGGCGCTGCACTGCAAAATGCCTCGGCGCGCGCAAAGGCCATCGTCAATGCGCCAGTTTTTGCGGCGCCATGGTCAATTAGACCCAGGGTTTGCGCAGTCGATTGATCTAATACCTCAGCACTAAAAAATAATTGCTTGGCTTTAGGCACACCCACGCGCTGGGCCAAGGTCCACATAATCCCCATATCGGGAACAAGGCCAACCTTATTAAACACTGCGCACATTGAACTGCCTTCGGCGGCCACCACCACATCGCAGGCCAGCGCCAGCGACATACCCAAACCAAAGGCCACACCCTCGACAGCACACACCACCGGTTTTGGCCCAGCAGCGAGCAGCCGTACAATATGGTGGGCGTGCTCAATGCGCTGACGAGATCCGAGAATTGGTCGCTCAGCCTGCATGGCCGACACATCGCCGCCGGCACAAAAATGCTCGCCACGGCCACTTAAGACAATGGCTCGGCAATCTTCGTCGGCATGGGCTTCGCGCAATGCATCGGCCAAGAGCGTGGTCATTTCACGGCTAAGGGCATTGCGACGTTTTGGATTATTCAGCTCAATATGCGTAATGGCACCCTGCTTGCGCAGAACAATGGGGCTATCTGATGACGTGGATTCGCTCATGATCTTTCCCGATGTGAATTCTCATGTAAAAAAACGGCGAAACCATTGCCCATCGCTAGACATAGTTCGCCGTTTTTAACGGTTTACTTTTTCACTTATTTGCCTTGAAAGACGGGCTTACGACGCTCGCGGAAGGCATTAATCGCTTCTTGGTGATCGTCGGTTTGACCGGCAATATGCTCGTAGGCCATGCCTGCATCCATCATGCTGTGGGCGAGCTGCTTAAGGGGAATATTAACCACTTGCTTGGTCCAGCGAATCGACTGCATAGGCATGGCTAATAGGCGATCACAGTAAGCATCTACCGCCGCGTCCAATTCTTCTTGGGGAACCGCTTTGTGGATCAAGCCCATTTCCTGCGCTTCTTTACCCTTGATGACTTCGCCGGTAAACAAGTAGTGCTTGGCACGGGCATAGCCCATTAGCTGTGGCCAAATGACACTGCCGCCGTCACCCGCCATTAGTGCGACGTTGTTGTGCGGGTCGCCAAACTTAGCGGTTTCAGTTGAGAAGGTAATGTCGGCCAAGAAAGACAAGGTGGTGCCCAAGCCAATCGCGTCGCCATTCACCTTACAAATCACCGGCTTTTCACAATCGAGCAAGGTGTAGACAAAACGCTTGGCTTCGCGAATAGTGCGGTGCATCAACTCTGGGTTGTCTCGCAGCTTTTGCATATATTCCAAATCGCCACCCGCAGTGAAGGCGCGGCCAGCACCGGTGACCACAATAATTTCGCTTTCTAGATCTTCTGCGGCGTCGAAGAACACCCGCGACAATTCGCGATGGCCTTCTTCGCTGAAGGCATTCAGCTTGTCGGGGTTATTGAGAATAATATTGAGCACCTTGCCGCGACGCTCAAACTTGAAGAATTCATAACGATCAAAAAAAGACATATTGCTAACTCCGTTGCGAGATTTTTATAGTGTCGACTCAGTGCCTAAAACCAGCGTAGCTTCGCTAGATAGGGTGCCGCCATTACCATGAGAGACGGCGAGATTGGCATTGGCGACTTGCCGCAGCCCTGCTTCACCACGTAATTGCATGCAGTTTTCTATTATAGTGAACAAACCGTACATACCCGGATGACAGCAAGATAAGCCCCCGCCATTGGTATTCACCGGCAGACTGCCGCCGGGGGCAATGGCGCCACCGGCAACAAAATTGCCACCCTCGCCCTTGGGGCAAAAACCCAGGTCTTCGAGGAATAAAATCGTGTTGATCGAAAACGCGTCGTAAACATTGACCACGTCCATATCGGCGGGTTTATAGCCCGACAATGCAAAGGCGCGCTGACCCGACTCTGCCGCGGGGGTCACTGTGAGGTTTTCCATTTGGTCAACATTGGAGTGCCACACTGCGGCCGCGCCGCCCAATAAATACACCGGCTTTTTCACTAAATCTTTAGCGCGATCAGCGCGGGTCATGACAATGGCCGCACCGCCGTCGGTAATCAGGCAGCAATCGGTTTTACGCAGCGGATCAGACACCATTCGTGAGCTGATGCAGTCTTCAATCGTCAGCTCGCCTTTGCCAAACATAAAGGCATCGGGGTTTAAATTTGCCCAGGCCCGCGCCGCCACAGCGACCTCAGCCAAATGGGTTTCAGTGGTGCCAAATTCATACATATGCCGCGCCGCTGCCAGCGCATATGACGACAGCGGATTCATCGGCCGGTAGGGCTTTTCATAGGGCGAGGCCTGACGCATAGACACCAAGCCACCCGCACCCGTGCGCTGGTTGCTGCCGTAGCAAATGAGCGCGGTATCGATATAGCCCATTTCCAACATAATCGCGGCATTAATTGCATGGGAGAAAAACGCCGAGCCACCAGTGCGGTTATTGTCGGTAAAGCGCGGGCGAATACCGAGGTATTCCGCCGCCGCCAAACCCGACAGCGCGTCGTCGCCAGTACACACAAATAAGCCATCGACATCGCTTAATTTTAAATTGGCATCGGCCAAGGCTAGGTGCGCAGAGCGCGCCACCAAGTCCATTGCCTTATAGCCGTGGGCTTCGCCCATACCAAAAGTGGCAGCGCCGACTATCGCGGATTTCCCTCGGGGAAATTTTTCCATACTACTTCTCCTAAAACTGCTGTTAGCCGCGTGAACGAGCCAGACCAAGGGCTTGCTCTGCAACTAGGCTGCGCTGAACTTCGCTGGTGCCACCGTAAATGGTGGTGCCAATAGACTGCCGGTAGCCGACCTCGAGATGGCCAAGGCCATCGCGCTGCTGAATAACACTGTAAGGCGCGCACATATCCATTAAATCGTCAGCGTCGCGCTGGTAGTATTCGGTGGCAAACAACTTCGCCATCGGTCCCCAGTAACGATTATGAATTTGTTCTGACATACACCATATGGCGCGATAGCAGAGCAATGTAGAAACTTCTAAATGCACTTTAGCGCGCGCTAAACGGCTAGCCGTTTGATTGTCGGCCAGCAAGGGCAGACCGTCGCGCTCGGCAGCAAGCGCCCATTTTTCAGCTGCGTGGAATGCGGTGACATGACCGTGGCGATATTGATCCGCCGAGCCGTGCTCCATCTCTAAGGTAGAGGCCATGACTTTGAGGCCGCCATCCACCTCGCCAACCAAATATTTGGCAGGCAATTTCACATCGCTGAAATACACAATATTAGTGCGTTCATCCTGCAAGGTGTGCACGGCGTGAACTTCAATACCAGGTAAATCCATCGGCACCAAGAACACACTCAAACCCTTGTGCTTAGGCTTGTCGCTGCTGGTTCTAGCCAATAAAAAACAGTAATCGGCAAGATTCGCGGCAGTGGTAAAGATCTTTTGACCGTTAATTAGCCAGTCGCCATTTTCCTGCACTTCAGCAAACGTTTTTGCCGCGAACACGTCGCAGCCGCAAGACGGCTCGGTGAAGCCCATGCAGGCCAAGGACTCACCTGAGCCAAAGCGACCCAAAGACTCGGCCTTGGCTTCTTCAGTGCCAAAGCGCATTACGATTTGCGCCACTTGGTTGGTAATAGGTGCAGTAACATGCTCCCAGCCCTCGGCCTCGATCACCGCGACCATGGCAGCAAGCTCATAGGCGCTTTTGCCAAGGCCGCCGTATTCCGCTGGCCAGTGGGGAAACAGCATGCCTTCCTTCGCGGCCAGCTTATTAAAGTCTGGGTGAAAACCATCCACCGAGTGGTGAGCATGAGCGCGCAACTCTGGCGTCATATGCTTGGCGAAAAAGGCCCGGGTTTCTTCGGCAAAGGCCTCGGCATCAGCACCCAAGCTGTAGTCCTGGTGATTTTCACCGGCGTCGGCAAGCTTAGTCACCGCGCTCGCCGATCGCTGCTCTGGCCACAGGCGATCGGCGGCATCGAGCAATGCCCGCTGGGCATCGCCAGCGCAGGCTGGCCACGCTTTAGCCCGACGATAATACATTTGAATATCGTATTCCAAAGACACGCCATAGCCGCCAAAGGTATGCAGCGCTTTCGCCATTGCCTTGGAGCTGGTATCCGCTGCCCACCAGAACGCCATGGCCACACTCGCCGCGGCGTCACTGCGACCTGTCGCCAGCGCCCACACGGCCTTGCGGGTAAGTAATTGCGCACCCTCAGCCTGCGAGATCGCATCGGCCAAGGGGTGAGAAATACCCTGAAAGCTTGAAATAGGCACGCCGAAAGCCTTGCGCTCATTGGCGTATTCAGACGCCATGCGCAGGCCCTGCTCGGCTAAACCGCTGAGCGCAGCCGCGCACAGTAAACGCCATTCATCGCAGGCCGCATTGAATTCAGCAAGGGCCTCACTGCCTTGGGCCACAGCAAAGTCGTTAAGCTCAACTGACTCTTTCAACTGAGCAAGCGCACCACTGCCCAAATTAGCAATGGGACTAAAGTGTTCCGCGCCAAGTAAATAAAGGCCATTGCTGTCGGCCAGCAGCACATAATCGGCCACAGCAGCAGCGTTAACGGGTATTTTCCGACTATTAAGTAGTTGCGGTGCAAACGTGATCAAAGCGCCCTCGGCAAGCTTTGCCAGCGCCGCAGATACACCCTCGCCCTCAAACTGCGCCAGCAGACGCGACGCGGCCATGTGCTCAATTAAAGGCACCGAGGCAAGGTAACGCCCCGCCTGTTCAGCCACCAGTACCGCATCTAGCAGACCGCTATCTAGGCCGCCAGCGGCTTCGGGTAGACGCATTAAATTCAAACCCATTTCCTGTAACTGCTGCCATAGGGCGGGATCGAAACCTGTGGCCTCTGCGGCGCGCACGCGCGCTCCGCTAGACTCAGCGGCAAATAAGCGCGCCGCTGATTCCTGCAACATGTTCTGTTCGTCAGTTAAATACAAGTTCATTGGTTTTATCGGTCTCTATGCAAGCATTGCAATAGATAATAAACTAACATATATTCAGTTTTCAAGTGGCATTACACGCAGCTGCGAGAAAAACCACAATCGACACCGATAACAAAGAGGGAAAATAGTGAGAGACCACGTGCCTTTTACACTTGCCGACACGCTGGAAGACAATGCTCAGCGCTTTTCCAATCAAGCCGCCTATCTTATGGGCGAGCAAAGCATTACGCACCGTCAGCTTCTAGACCGCGCCAAGCGTATCGCCTCTGCCGCCGAAAACAGCGGCCTGCAACGCCAAGACCGCGTTGGTGTATTGTCGATGAACAATCTCGCTTACGGCGAGCTGATGGCTGCCTGCCAGTGGAGCGGATTGATCTTATCCACGGTTAACTTCCGCCTTGCCGGACCAGAAATTGCCCATATCATTAAAGACAGCACGCCCAGCATACTGTTCTTTGAGGCCCAGTACGCCGAGCTGCTTGCTGGCCTTCGCGAGCAATTACCCAGCATTGCAACCTATGTGTGCATCGACGGCCACGTCGACTGGGCCAGCGATTACGAAGCCTTTATTGCCACTGGCCAGCCCGAAGGCTCAAGCTTTTGCGCTCGCGAAGAAGATATTGCCGCACTTATCTACACCAGCGGCACCACCGGCAAACCCAAGGGTTGCATACTCGGCCAGCGGGAAATGCGCCTCGGCGCGCAAACCATGTCCATAGAAACTCGCTCCGGCCCTAATGATCGCATTTTATTGGTCATGCCGCTGTTTCACATCGGCGCCATGGCCATGGGCATGGGTATTCACTTTCGCGGCGGCACTGTGGTGCTACACCGCCAATTTGACCCTGCCGAGCTACTCAAGGCCGTCAATGACGACGGCGTCAGCATCCTCCACTTGGCGCCGACGTTAGTACAGATGGTTCTCGATCATCCTAATTTACAAGATTGCGACTTCAGCAAGTTGCACACCATTGTGTACTCTGCGGCGGCGATGCCCCTGCCCTTGCTCAAGCGCGGCATGGAATTGCTGGGCCCCATCTTTATCAACCTTTACGGCCAAACCGAAGTGTTCAGCTCTGGCTTGCTGCGCGAACAACACCGCCCCGATGGCAGCGAGCAGGAAAAACGCTGGCTCACCTCGGTAGGCCAGCCCTTCCCCGGCACCCGTGTTCGTATTGAAGACGACAATGGCAAGCTCTGCCCGCCAGAAGTAGCCGGTGAAATTGTGGTGCAGTCCACCGCCATGGCCCGAGGCTACTGGAACAACCACAAAGCCACGCTGGAGACCTTCCGTGACGGCTGGTGTTATACCGGCGATGTCGGCTTGTTCGACGAAGATGGCATGCTGTATTTGGTCGATCGCAAAAAAGACGTGATCATTTCGGGCGGAGAAAACATTTACTCCCGCGAAGTAGAAGACGCCATTCTCAGTAACAAGGCCATAAGCGAATGCGCTGTGATCGGCCTGGCAGACGAGAAATGGGGCGAGTCGGTATGCGCGGTGGTTGTTGTGCGCGAAGGCGAGCAATTGAGCGAAGCGGACGTGATTGGCCACTGCCAAACCATGATCGCTAGTTACAAAAAGCCACGCACCGTGATTTTTGCCGATAGCATTCCCAAGATGCCCACTGGCAAAATCGACAAAGTCAGCCTTCGCAAACTCTACTGCTAGGATCGACGCCGCAATGAAACCATTCGATTTACCGGGACAGTTCGGCTTACTAGAACAAAGCGCCCTACTCATCAATGAGTGTCAGCGCGGCCTGCTTGAAGCCGAACACAGCGTGCTCCCCGCCATTACTGAACACGCGGCGGCGCGGCAGATTGTGCCGAAGATTGCCGCGCTCGCCGGGGCCTTTCGCGTCCGCGGCCTGCCGGTAATTTATATCAACGTCGAACACCGCGCCGACTTTGCTGGCGTCAGCATCAACAACCCTGCGGTGGCCTATATTCGCCACAAAAAAGGGCTTGTCGAAGGTAGCCAACAAGTTGAGGTAGTGGCGGATCTCTCCCCCCAAACGGCAGATCATATTGTGCGGCGGTATTCCGGCATGACCGCTTTTTACGGCAACCAACTGGAATCTCTGCTGCACAATCTCGATTGCAAATGTTTGGTACTAGCAGGTGTGTCAACCAATGCCGCGGTGCCCGGCATGATGCTCGGCGGGCTAGATCGGGGCTATCAGATTATAATCCCTGAAGACGCTATTGCCGGTTCGGGACAAGAGGCCCACGACGCAATTATCAAACACATGCTGTCGCCGCTGGCGACCATGACCACCAGCGCAAGCCTCATAAGCGCGCTAAATCCGCCCGACTTACACCAACAAACAGATTAGTTAGAACATTAATTTTTAGCCACTTGATTGACAGGCCAGCCAATTACGAAGAATATATCCACAGCGTTGATTTAAATACTGCACAGCGTTAAAACCAATAAACAGGAATCCACCCCATGAGTGCCAGACAGTTAATCGAAAAGCTACCTTCAGCCTTTTTACCAGAAGTAGCCGGCGACGCCGACGCCATTTTTCAGTTTCAAATTAGCGAACCCTGCTACCTCAGCATCCAGAACAAACGCTGCACCTTTACACTCGGCCAAGCAGCCGCCCCCAGCCTGACTCTTACTGCCGACGATGAAGTAATGCAAAAAGTCCTCCGCGGCGAGACCAATGGCATGGTCGCAGTCATGACCGGCAAAATGAAAACCCACGGCAACCTTAAACTCGGCCAAAGCATGACCACCTTTTTTGACCTAGACGTACTTACCCCCGCCAGCAAGCCAAGCTGGCTTAAGCGCAGCCTGAATAAACTGCGCCCCGCTAAAAACCCCAGCCCAGCAGCAATGGCCACGGCAAGCCCTGCGGCCATGCCCGAAGACAGCGCCGCTGGCGGCTGCCCTTTTCAGCACGGACAAGCCCAAGGCCACGGCGACGGCTTTGTCGACAAACTACTTTATATGGTCACCCCAGTTGATCCGCCAGGCGATGTACGCAACCCCTACCCCGATTGGGCTGAGCGTCGCCGCAGCAAGCGCGTTGAAATTGAAACCGACCGCTATGGCAAAGACGCTGGCACCCTTGTTTATCTTTACGGCCACGCTGAAGTAATCGAGTGCCTACACAACAACGAAGATTTCTCTAGCAGCATCCTGCAGAACATGTATTCGAGCGTTATGGGTGCTCACATTCTGGTTGGCATGGACGAACCCGCCCACGCTGGCTACCGCAATCTTGTTGCCCCAGCCCTGCGCCCGAAACTGCTAACCAAATGGGAAGAAAGTCTAATTCAAGTAGTGGTCGATGAGCTTATCGTCAAACTTAAAGCCAAGGGAAATAAAGCCGACTTAGTGGCCGACTTCACCTTTGCCTACCCCGCCCGCGTGGTTGGTCAGGTCATTGGTCTACCCCAAGATAATTTTGAGCAATTCCAACAGTGGGCTATGGGCATTTTAGAAGGTGCCGCCGACCCTGATAAAGCCGCTGAATGCGCTAAAGAAGTTCGCGCTTATCTAGCGCCGTTTATCGAAGCCCGCCGCACTGACCGCCGCGAAGACATGATCAGCGAGCTGGTTCACGCCGAGATAGACGGCCAAAAACTGAACGACGAAGAGATTTACTCCTTCCTGCTACTGCTATTACCCGCCGGGATCGAAACCACCTACCGCGCCCTTGGCAGCATGCTCTTCCATTTACTCTCCAACCCCGAGCAGCTCAACGACGTTCGCAACGACCGCAGCCTCGTTAACAAAGCCTTTGAGGAAACCTTGCGGGTCGATCCGCCGGTGCAGCTAACCCCCCGCGTCGCCCTGCGCGAAAGTAAAATAGGCGACACCATCATCCCCGAAAACGCCGTAGTACTGCCGCTGCTCGGCGCCGCCAACCGCGACCCCGCATTTATCAGCGACAACCCTGAAGTGTATAACCTCCACCGTTCACCATTGCGTCACGTTACCTTTGGCAATGGCGTTCATACCTGTATTGGCTTGCATTTAGCGCGCTTAGAAATCAAAATTGCCCTCAATAAGCTACTCGATGCCTTACCCGGCCTGCGCTTTGACGACGAGGAAGTCATCAGACTCGATGCCCACATTCGCGGTAAAAGCTTCCGTAGCCCCACTGCACTTCCGGTAATCTGGGATGATGACTAATGCCAATAAAATCGGCCGATACTACGACAATCAAAACCGTAGTACAGCCAAGTAAACGGGGTCGTCGCCGTCGCGACGACACCCCCACCCCCAATCGTGCCGACCTTGTTAATGCCGTACTCACCATCGAAAAACGTGATGGCGCAGGCAGCCTGTCAATGCGCAAACTCGCCAGCGAAGTTGGCGTCTCGGCCCGCCTGCTCTATACCATGGTCAAAAATAAAGAGGAGCTTTATGAACTCGCGGTTAACTCCATACTCGCGAGCTGGGAGCTTCCCGGCCCAGAATTATCATGGCAGGAGCGCTTTTCTACGCTAACCAAAACCGGCCTTGAACTGTGCATGACCTATCCCGAGCTAGCGCGCCAAGCACTGCGCTATAGCTTGGAAAACAAATACCCAGAAAACGCCTACCGCCTACTAGATGAAATTAACCGCTATTTCAAAGAAGCCGGACTAAATGACAGCGAAGCAAGGCAAGTGCAAATGCTGCTCAACGCCCTACTGTTGGGCGCACTCGACCTCACCCGTAATTATCAAAATGACGAACAACCGAAACTGATGGCCGAATTTTACAAAGCGCTCGATATTGCCTTTGCACATATCCTAAAAGGGGTGCGCCTCGGTTAAAGCAACAGCAGCTATGGCCTACGCCACGCAGCCAGCGCTGCCGCTTCACTGGTTTTATACTCGAGCAAAGCATCGTATACGCTCAGCCCCATATCAGCACTCTCGCCCTTGGCTACCCGCATCAACTGCAGGCAATACCAAGCGAGCAGACCAAATGACTCTGCCGTTTTAAAGGTTTTCTCATCGACCTCCTCACCGAGAGCGTTTCTAGCCATCGCCAGGTGACGCTCAATTGACGGCAATTCCGTTGAAATGCAGTCTGGTGTCGGTGGTGTTAGAATGGCGCCGCAATCATCTGGCGCGTAACAAAATGGCCGGCCTACGCCAATCAACTCGCATGCACCAGACAACAGCGCATCGCTCATACCTTTTTTACCGCGAAACCCGCCAGTGATCATCAGCGGCATATTTACCAGTGGCCTAACCTTCTCTGCAAACGTTAAAAAGTAGGCCTCGCGAGCAACGGTGCTGGCCAATTTCTGACTACTTGCAGAGCTAGGCTCGCTCGAGTCCGCCCCCACCATCGACATTTGCTCATAGCTGCCACCGGAGATCTCAAGTAAATCGATACCGGCAGCAGACAGCCATTGAACAACTTGCATGGATTCCTCTTCGCTAAAACCACCGCGCTGAAAGTCTGCCGAATTGAGTTTTACAGAGATGGGAAACGCCGCACCTAATGCCGCTCTCATCGCCGCAACAACCTCAAGTAGTAATCGCGCACGGTTAGCTAAGGACCCGCCATACTCGTCGTCGCGCTTATTGGCCAAGGGACTTAAAAAATTAGACAGCAAATAGCCATGTGCTGCGTGTATCTGAACACCGCTAAACCCCGTTTCTCTGGCGATCTCGGCAACATGCACAAAGCGTTTGATAACATCCGCTATATCGGCCTTTGTCATTGCCCTTGCATCGCCGCAGTCAGCCGCCTTAAGTGGCAGGGGGATCGCAGACGGCGCCAGCGGCTCAGCATGGATGCCCGCGGGTGTCTGGCGCCCAGGATGGTTAATCTGCATCCAGAAATGTGCTTGATTTTGAGTGCCCAGCGCCGCTAACTGCTTTAAGCCCTGAAAACCGCCATTGCCATCAATGGCGATATTGCCTGGCCGCTCCAAAAACCGGCGATCAATTTGCACATTACCGGATATCATCAAACCGTAATCATTTGTCGCCCAGCGCTTATATAAATTAAGGTGGGCGTCCGACACACAATTATTCGCATCGGCCAAACCTTCACTCATCGCGGCTTTCACCATACGGTTTTTTAAAACGACCCCACAAGGCAGGCGAAGCGCTTGATTCAAAGCAAAACCTTCATCAACCATGGCCTTTTACCCTTTCAAAACATCGGCGGTATGCATGGTGTCGAGGTATTCCTTAACGGCGAAAATTTTGCCGTCGCGCACCTCAAGTAAAAAATGGTACTCGTTGTTATATACGCGGCCATTGCCAAGTACAGCGTAAGACTCCGCCTCACACGCCACTTTATTTCCTTCGGCGAGCATGGATTTAGGTGTAATGGCCAAGCCGTCTTCGCTACTCAACACCAAGTCATATAAAATTTTAGCCATCTCCTCTTTGGTCTTTAGGCCGCACATCGGAAATAAATCTGGCTTGCCACCAATCCACCAAGTGGCGTCCTCGCTCATCATCGCTAGCGCTTTATCCACTTCCTTCGTTTTAAAACAGGCCAGAAATTCTGCAACAAGTAACTTATTTTTTTCGGTAGACATTATTATTTTCTCTTAGTGAATTATCGACATAGGCACTTGCCACATCAGCAGCGCTGCCAAGTATATTTATCACTATGAAAATAACGGCACCATCAGAATTATTCGCGGCCACATCAAATTCGTCCGCGACGATCATTTATTATTTTTATGAATACTTAGCAAGCAATAGCTAAGCGCAGTCAACACGGTCTGAACACCCAGTTATAAAATTGCGATTAAGCCCCTAGTTTTTGATTGAGTTGAAACTCCCTTGGCGTCATGCCGGTTGTCGATTTAAAACTCGCTGAAAAATGCGAGGCGCTGCTGAAGCCGAGTTCATACGCGATGTCTGTGATATTAAAACTGGATTCGCTTAACAACTGTTTAGCTTTACTGATTCGCTGTTCGACGATATAGCGATGGGGTGATTTTCCAAAATACTTGGTAAATTGCTCGCAAAATGCAGTTCGCCCCATGCCGACAACATCGGCCAAATCACCTATTTTTAATTGCTGATCGAGGCGGAGCTCAATTTCAGCAACAACCATCGAGAATCGCCTTGCCTCGTTTTGGCTTGGCATGCCAGAACTCTGATCAGGCAATAAAACCGGCTCAAATGCTTCTTCAGAAACCCGCCGCAATAAATGCCACGACAAGGACTCCAACGCCGAGCGTGCGCTACGCTTGCTGAGTAGCGACGGTGAATTCACCAGATTAAACAGGGATTTTACACTCGCGATCACATAATCGTCCCGCACCGCAAACAGGCAATGCCGCAGCTTTAAAAGATCGTCGCCAAAATTTTTGCCAAAAATATTGGCCGCGCTGGCCGGAAAATGAATAGTCGCAAAATCTACCGAGCCATCAATTAAATATTTTATCGGCTGCCCACTCGGTACAAGGGTGATGTCACCAGGCCGAGAATACTGTTCGCTAATGCCATTTTCGGTAAAGACCCGCACTCGGCTATCACCCCCTAGGTGAACTGCCACCGTAACCTCACCATTGCGGGGAATCCGCACCTCTTTGATGGGCTTTAGATCCCAGCGATAAAGGCTGATACCCGTACTGGGTTTATCTCGGTGTTCCAGCATGGGGCTGGTGCGGCAGGCTTTGGTATACACCTCAAATGCCGAGTTACTGCAAACCGGTATTGCATTCATTTCGCCGTCCTCGATGGACTCTTTGCTATTGATATTATTGTGATTTTACCTAGCTGATCGCGACGCCCACACGGACGATTTCATCATTGTGGCAACGTATTATTTCGATATTGTTTGCCACAGCTTGTTGCTATAAATCGCACTCAGCTCCTAAACCATAAAAAGAATACTCTCTGGAGGACCAATGACGCAAACATCTCAGTTACCAAGCTCGACAACACCCAAAACGGTTGCCGATTTAATGGCCGCCGCCGAGCAGGCCACTGGGCTCTCGGATTTTGGTGACACCCAGTTTTTAGAAGGCCTAGAAATACTGGTGAGCGGCTTTAACAAGGAAGCGAAATTATCGCCACTGGGCGAGGAGTTGGCCTTTGGCGGCTTGCTAAACTCGCTAATAAACCGCCTGCGTTATGTGCGAGATGTGCACGCCCATCCCGAAATTCTACAAGAGAAAATCGAAAAGCCCATTGTGGTGCTTGGCCTGCCCCGTACGGGTACCACCAAATTGCAGAGAGTTTTGTCGGCGGCTCCGCAAACTCAGGGCATGATTTATTGGAAAATGATGAACCCCGCGCCCTTCCCTAGTGAGCAAGCGGGTAATCCAAAAGAGCGCATCGCGGCCGCCCAAGAAGTAGTAGAAATGTTTGCACACAATTTCCCTGGGTTTATGGCCCGCCACCCCACCGAAGCGCTTCAAGCCGACGAAGAAGTGCTGCTAATGCAGGGGTCATTTCAATGCGTGGTTACCTGGATGTTTGCTCGCATGCCCTCGTTTTATGAATTTGCCATGAGCATTGATCAGCGGCCTAGCTATCAGTTTCTCTTTGAACAAATGCAGTATCTTCAGTGGCAGGATGGTGGCCGTCGAGGCCGCCCCTGGGTATTAAAATCGCCCTGCCATACAGGGCTGCTCGACACTCTGCTGAGCGTTTTTCCTGATGCGGTACTAGTGAACTGCCACCGCGATGTCACCAGTATTATTCCGTCAATGTCGGGCTTAATGGAGGAAATGCGCCGCATCCACAGCGACTCGGTAGACAGCCAAGTCATCGGCCCCGAGTTACTCGATTATTTCGGTTGCTCAATGGACCGCTATTTAAAAATTCGCAGCCAGCTTCCGCCCGGCAGAATTATGGATGTGCGCTACGAAGATGTGCTCTCTAAGGCGCCTGAGCTGGTGCAGCAAATATTTGCCGCCGCCGACATTGAATTTAATCAGGATTCGCTGGCAGCTATCCACGCCTTTGAGGCCGAGCGACCACAGCATCAGTTTGGTACCTACAGCTATTCCTGCGCCGACTACGGTGTAAGCCCTGACATGATCAACACCCGATTCGCAGAATATCAACGCCAGTTTTCGGCGTTTATCACTTACTAAATTCACATAATAAAGAAGGATTACAAAATGACCGACAGAACCTCTTTCAAAGATTTAAGCTTCGCAAACGCAGATATTTGGCGGCAAGTGGTCAAGGTAATGGCCGAGATGGAGTCCCTCGTTTGGGACGACCCAAGCATAGACGATGATTTAAGCCGCGCCGAAGGCGTTAGACAATTAACCCGCCTAATTTCCGGTGGTCAGCCCATTACCCTAGAAAACATCAACCCCGACTATCCCCATTTTATGCAGCTGCTGGGCACCAAGGTGCAGTGGGGTTTGCCGTCAGCCGACTGCCATTACACTTGGGCGCCGGCCCACGGTGATAACAGTTACCGCATAGTTGGTGATCGCGGCACGGCAAAAGTTATTGATTTAGAAGTGAGAGAAGACCACATCGCCCACCTTGGGGACTGGAAACTCTTTCATCGCTTACAAGACCTCGAAGTAGGCCCAAACAATCAAGTGGAGATCCATGTCAGTAAGGAGCGCCCCGCCAATGCCACTAACTGGTTAAAGCTTCCTGATGGCCCCTGTAATTTGGTGTTTCGGCAATACTTTAGCGATTGGGATACTGAGCAGCCCGCGCGTTTAACAATCATCACCAAAGACAAGCCCCTGCCGCCGCCACCGCTGCAAGAGGACGATATTCGTCGCAACTTAGAATTGTACTGCGACCTATTAAAAGAAATGCCTGCGGGATTTCGCAAAACCGTGGGCAGCTACTACAACGGCAAAGATAACGAGCTGTCTTTCGACGGCATTGACTACGGCTTCGCCTCTTTGCGTTACGGCAAAGCGGTATACCACTGCGGTCCCGATGAAGCAGTGCTCCTAGAAATAGAATTGCCGAAAACCAAATTTTGGAATATTCAGATTGGCAGTCAATTTTGGGAGGCACGAGACTACCATTTACGCCAGACCTCATTGAACGACCATCAAGCATGGGTAGATAACGACGGTATTTTTCGCGCAGTAATTGCCCACGACGACCCCAGCATTGGCAACTGGTTGGATGCCGGCGGACACCAGAAAGGCTTGGTTACCGTGCGTTACTACGAAGCCGATGCCATTCTACCAACGCGCATGAAACGCGTGAAACTGCACGAGGTGGTGGACTTATTACCCACATCAACACCACGGGTTTCGGGAGAGCAGCGCCAAGTGCTATTGCAAAAACGCGCGTGGTCTTTCCCACGTCTCGGTCGCGATTAAGCAGGGGTCGGAAATGCAAAACATAGAAACGCTATTTTCGATGAAGTCTAAAATCGCGGTGGTGACCGGCGCGGGCACCGGGATCGGCCGCCAATTTGCCCACACCCTCGCGAGGGCCGGTGCTAAAACAGTCTGTGTGGCCCGTGACGCCACGCGTTTAGAAAGTGTGGCTGACGCGATTCGTTCCGACGGCGGCGATGCTATAGCAATAGCCGGCGACATTAGCAGCGTAAAATCCATAGAGGAGATATTTGCGCAAATTGAAGAAATTTACGGCCGCGCCAATGTTTTGGTGCACTGCGCCGCGCAGGCGGATTTTGGCCTGTTTCCAGATGTGCAAGATGAAAGCTGGGACAGCCTGATCAACGTAAACCTATCTGGCACCATGCGCCTGTGCCGACGTTTTGCCAGTGCATTACTAGCAGCCAATGAAGCAGGGGCCATCGTCAACATCACCTCAATTACCGGCGACCGAGTGATGCCCGGCATGCCCGCCTACTGCGCGCTTAAGGCGGCAGTAAATCAATTGAGCAAGGCGATGGCCCGCGACCTATTTGGCAAAAATATTCGCGTCAATGCGCTTGCGCCCGGCTATTTTAAAACCGAAATGTCGTCAACGCTGTTTGATTCTGACGAAGGTCAGGCGCTCATTCAAATGCATCCCTTAAAACGCCTAGGTAATGTCGAGGAGTTAGACGGGCCCTTGCTACTGCTCGCCAGTGACGCCTCCTGCCATATGAACGGCTCAATATTAACTGTGGACGCGGGGCATTCTATTTCTTTGGCTTAAGAGCGCGTTATTAATCGTCGATTGCTGCTCTAGATACAGGGAATATTGAAGGTGATTGAATACTCCCTGCCCCCGAATAGTCACAACACAAACTTGAAGTGCTACGACTCCATCGCTAAGCGAAACAAGACCATCGACAATGAAAACAAAGCAAAAATACAATTCATGGTAATCACCCATGCAGCAACTCTGCGCAGCTCTTTGCCGGTACCGGCAGTAGCTTTATGCGCACCGGTAATATGCTCCAGCATGTGCAGGCCATTTTGATCTTTCCAAGTGAGTACCAGCGCTTCGGCAACGCCGTATACCGCAAAGGGCACAACTGGAAATACCAAGGGGTAAGTACCCCGCGTCGAATGGAGCGCAGGACCAAACACTTCGTAATATGTCCACCAACCTACTAGTGCCGAGAAGCCTTCTACCATTAAATTCCATACATAGAAGAAGGGCGCGGCAATCAATAACACCACCAACACCCGGCTCCAATCCGGCTTAGCAGCACGGAGCTTGTCGACCAGAAACCAAATCAGAGAATATATCGCGAGGAAATACCAGCCATAGGCCGCTGGCATAAACATGGGCTTATTCGGCGTTGTAAACGGCAATTCAATAGGGAACAAGGCAAAGCGCGGCGAGTACACCAAAAATGCACCCCAATCGGCGGGAAACTCCAGCCAGAACATTGATGTAGCGCCAATAAATATCAGCGCATATTTACTCAAACTACCGCTACGCTGATACCCCCGAAAAAAGTACAGCGCGATAACCAGCCACAGAATGACCGAGCCAATTTCAAAAACCCAAGGGGCCAAAGGATTCGCAACGGCACCATCTGCATCAT
Organism: Zhongshania guokunii; assembly: GCF_040892635.1. Taxonomy (NCBI): domain Bacteria; kingdom Pseudomonadati; phylum Pseudomonadota; class Gammaproteobacteria; order Cellvibrionales; family Spongiibacteraceae; genus Zhongshania; species Zhongshania guokunii. The sequence continues at coordinate 84,181 of NZ_JBFRYA010000016.1, forward strand.
GGCCAATTTGTAACCACATAGTATTCATAACACTCACCTAATTCTTATTTGCGTAAAGTGACATCCAGCACTCAGAAGCACTGCTTACATTTGCTACCCACGATTTACAACGATATATACTTAGCACAGCATAACTTACTACTACTCAGCTATATATATCAACACTGTTGAATTAAATAAAATTCAGGAATGAGTACCCCACTAAGGTTTGACGAGGAAATACTTAACTTAATAAGCGGCCGATGATACAAAATACGTAAAAATGGCGCCCCGTTCCCGGTGACGCCAAAGAGGAACTAACAATGAGCCCAACTACAACGATTGCGGCCTACTAATAGCGTAAAAAACCCGACGGAGGGAGACGCCGGAAATTCTTGCAAGATAATTTGCTTTTGGCGGTCAAATGCGCTGGAAAAACCAGCGCATACACATTGTCTAGAAACGCAATTTTCCGTTCACACCCCAGTAGGCTTGAGCACCACGCACGGTGTACTGAAAATAGCCGGTAACAGGGTCGGAATGACCTTTGCGCAGAGCGTAAAACTCATCGGTAACATTGCGACCAAACACACTAATTTCGTACTTACCACTATGGGTTCGCAGCCCGGCGCTTACGTTCAACAAACCGTAGGCTTCCTGAAATAATTTAGGATGGCGCTTCAGATCCGTTGCGGTTTCATCCTGCCATACATAGTTGGCGTTCAGGGTCACGTCCATTGGCAAATCAAGTAATTGGCGCTCGTAATTGCCAGACAAGGTGTATTTAAACCGTGGCGCCTGAGGCGGTTGCTGGCCTTCCATATCCTGAATATTGGTATTCGTGTTACAGCCGTCTTCCGCACTCTGACCTACATAGCAGTCCAATTCAAAATCGCGGAATTCAGCATCGGTAAAGGCTGCGCCAAACTGAATTTCCAGCGACTGAGTAGCTAGCCAAGTGCCATTCAACTCGAAGCCCTGAGTATAGAGGTTACCGGCGTTAATTGGCGCGGTTTGGGTACTACCGGGAACACGCTTGGTTGTCTGTAACTCTTCAACGATCTGATAGAACATCGCACCGTGAAGCTGCATGCGGCTATCGAACAACATGGTCTTAATACCCACTTCGTAGGCGTCTGACACTGAGGGGTTCAAGTAAGCATTTTCTGGTGTGGATGAGCGCGTGTAGTTAACACCAATCCCGATAAACCCCCGCGAATAACTCGTGTAAACATTTGTGTCGTCAGACAGTGTCCAGCGACCACCTAAACGCCCTGACCAGTCAGCGGCCTCACCGTCGGTAACATGGTTATTTTCTTCGTTTAAGATTGCCACCGTTAAGTCGACATCACAGAAGTTGTTTTCACAGCTATACACACTCGCCACAAATGAGCGCTGCTGGTGATCTAGCTTTGCCTGCTCATCGGTCCAACGCAAACCCGCGAATACTTGAAAAATGTCGGTTACGTCATAGGTCACATCACCAAATACTGCCCACGAGGTTTGCTCAAGGTCGTTGGTATAAGGATCAGAAACAATAAAGGGCGTTGGCGGCAAAGGAATGTCTGGGTTCTGACGCACCCAAACCGGCACGGCAACAGCGCCATCTTCATGGTAATTTTGATAATAACCACCGGCCACAACACTCATGCGCTCGTCACCGTATTCTAAACGCAGCTCCTGAGTTTGGTAGTCAACGCTATTAGCGCCACCGGAACGACCTAGCGGCGAATAGTTAGTACCGTCAACAGCAACAGCGAACAGCCCATAGGTATTCTCAGTTTCTGTAATATTGGCTGTTAACGAGTTTAAGTTACCCACACTCGCTGGTGTCGAGTCGATGTCTAAACCAAATTCTTGTTCCCAGCCCCGCGCACTTGTCAGTGATTTCAAGGTCCAGTTATCGCTTAGCTGCCAAGTGAGGTCGGCAACAATACCCCATTGTTCAAAATTGTAAAAATCAGGGGAATTATTATTAATTGTAAAAGGGTCGGCCATTATTTGGCGACCACGTTCAGCATCGCCATCACCCAGGGCGGTGTAGCGTGCCTCGGGGTCGTAGAGCGTATCGGTATCAAAGGTCACCAGCGGATTGCCACCGGTTTCGCTATCATTGAAGTCCGCACTGATCATCATGCTGACGGCATCGCTGAAATCAATGGCTAATTTTGCAACTGCCGCCAGCGACTCATCACCACCAGCATCGCCGTGATCTGCATGGAGATTGCGAATATGGCCGTCGCGATCTTTACTGAGAATATTCACTCGACCCAGTATCGAATCAGAAAGCGGGCCATTCAGCATTAGCTTAAGCACGCGTTCTGAGTCGTCGGTAACACTGCCTTCTATACTTGCTTCAAATTCTGGCGACGGCCCCTTACGGGTAATATTCAAGGCACCCGCCGTGGAATTGCGTCCAAACAAGGTGCCCTGGGGACCAGTTATGACCTCGATGCGTTCAATATCGCCAAGATCGGCGCTGAACTCGCCAGAGCGTGATAGGGGCACGCCGTCCAACACAGTCGAGACACTAGGCTGCACACCACCCTCAGATGAAAACGAGCCAAGACCGCGCATAGAAATTGAGTTGGCCAAACCACCGCCAGTCGCGGCGGAAAACGTAAAGGATGGTGACACAAACCGTAAATCACCAAGGGATTCGATTCGTTCGCGTTCGAGTTTATCTGCACCTAGCGCCTGTATAGATAATGGTACATCAGCAATTGATTGCTCTCGCTTCTGAGCAGTAACGATCACTTCCTCGATTACATTTCTTGCTTTTGCCTGCTGTGCCTGTGCCGTTATAGAAATAGGCAGTAAACTCATTGCTATCAAGGGTACAGCCAACATTGAGCTAGATTTACACAATCGTAAATCAGTCTCTTTGTTGTTATTTATTTTCATTATCACATCTCCAAAAATGAATCTAACCACCCAATAAGTGACCATTATTCAGTTTTTGTGAAGTATTACAAGCCTATTGACGAAAATTGAACATGGAGAGACCAAGCGGATACAGGGCAAATCGTCCCCGCACCCGGGATACATAGAAGGAAAAGAATTTTTGGCCCTACGCTTAAAATGCAGCGCATTATTCCGACCCACTGATACGAGCATAAACACCAGCCAAAAAAAAGGCGCTTCCCGTGAGGAAAACGCCAACAAACCAACCTAGGTGGAATTAAGTAGGCTGCGCTAACGCAGCCATATGTGATCAGAAGCTGTACTTAGCCGCCACACCCCAGTAAGCCTGTGAGCCACGTGAAGTGAACTGGAAGTAACCGGCAACTGGATCAGCTTGACCTTTACTCAAGGCGTAATATTCGTCGGTCACGTTTTTACCAAATACCGACAACTCATAGCGCTCCTGCTTGTCGCGAATACCCATGCTGACATTTAACAAGCCATACTCATCTTGTTCTAGACGAGGATCCCGAGCAAGGTCAGTAGCCGTTTCTGACTGCCACACATAACTCACATTACCGAAACCATTAAAGGGCAAATCAGCAAGCGGTTGGTCATAATTAGCCGACAAGGTGTATTTCAACTCAGGTGCCTGCGGTGGACGCTCGCCACTGAGGTCTTGCTGACCATTGGTACAGCCCTGTGCAGCGGTCTGGCCCACGTAGCAATCCATGTCGAATTCTTGGAATTCAACATCGGTAAAAGCCACACCCAAGGTTAACATCAACATATCTGTTGCCAACCAGCTACCGTTCAACTCAATACCCTGGCTGCGGATTTTACCCACATTGACCGGCGCTGTAAGTGTGCTGCCAGGAATCCGCTTGGTAGACTGGATATCATCAACTTCCTTATAGAAAATTGCGCCATGCAGCTGTGCCGTGCGATCAAGTAAATCACTCTTAAAGCCGATTTCAAATGAGTCTGCAATTGACGGTTCTAAATACGTATTATCTGGCGTTGATGAACGCGTGTAGTTAACACCGATACCAATGAAACCTCGAGAATAGCTGGCATAAACATTACTATCCTCCGAGACATCCCATTTTGCACCAACACGACCAGACCAGTCCGCGCTATGGCCATCGGACTCAAAATCTATAGACGTATTTACGTAAGCCGTCGTTAAATCAATATCACAGACATTATCTGTACAGCTAAAATCTTTAGCGACATAACTTAGCTGCTTATGCTTAAGTGTCGCTTCCTCATCGGTCCAGCGCACCCCAGCAAAGAGCTGAACAACGTCATTAAGATCCCATGTCATGTCACTAAATAGCGCCCACGATTGCTGACTGTAATCGTTGGTATACGGGTCTGACTGAATAAATGGTGTTGGGAGCGGAGGCGCACCACGGATCCACAACGGAACATCCGTTTTACCGTCCTCTTGGTAATCCTGCAAATAAAGACCAGTGACCAAACTCATATCTGCGCGCTGATATTCAAAACGCAGCTCCTGAGTAAAATACTCCAGCTCATTAAGAATTCCAGAATCCCCCAAAGGTGAAAGATTCGTGCCATCGAGATACACGCCAAACATGCCGTAGGTGCTGCCACCCACTGCTGCGGTGGCTGTAGTGCTATCCAGATTACCCATCGACGCAGGCGATGAATCGATGTCCTGATTAAAGGTTTGATCTGAAAGGCGCAGGGCACTGATCGACTTCAGCGTCCACTCTTCATTTAGCTGCCAAGTCACATCGGCAACAAGGCCCTTTTGAGTATAATCTAAAAAATGTTCGGTATTAGCGTTTACTGTAAACGGATCGTTAAGCACTTGCTGGCCCTTGGCAGCATCGCCATTACCCAATGCCACTAAACGTGCTTGTGCACCCGGATATAGCGTATCTAAACCAAAGGTGACCAGCGGATTGCCGCCCGTTTTGGTATCGACAAAATCACCGCTCAGCAACACACTCAAATTATCGCTTAGATCAAAGTTTAACTTGACCATTAGGCCACGGCTTTCTTCACCACCGGCGTCACCTTGCCTAGCGTCAAGGTTCTTAATATGCCCATCGCGATCTTTAAAAAAGACATTTAAACGGCCTTGAACACGATCAGACAGCGCACCGTTAATCATGGCTTTGGTGCTTATTTCATTATCGTCGGTAGCGGCAAGCTCAATCTCAGCAGCAAATTCCTCCGATGGCCCTTTACGCACAATATTCAGCGCGCCGCCAATAGAGTTACGACCAAACAAGGTTCCCTGGGGCCCCGCAATAACTTCAATACGTTCAATATCACCAAGATCGGAGCTAAACTCGGTAGACCTTGCCAGTGCGACACCATCAACGACGGTCGATACGCTGGGTTGTACGCCGCCCTCGGTTGAGAACGAGCCTAAACCGCGCATAGAAATGGAGTTGGAGAAATTACCCGCCGTGCCATGACTAAATGTAAAGCTCGGTGAAATAAGCTTCAGATCTGCTAGAGACTCAAAACGCTCAGACTCAAGCTTATCTGAGGTCAGCGCCTGAATGGACAAGGGCACTTCCGATACCGATTGGGCGCGCTTTTGCGCCGTAACAATGATTTCTTCAATCACATTGCTGCGCCCTTTCGCCGCTTCTTGTGCAATAGTCCCCGCCGACGCGGCTGCAACACACACAGCCAGCAACGTCTTCCTTATCAGCTGTCTGTCACCATCTCTTTTTACATATGTCATTTTATTGCCCACTTTAGTTGTCGACCCATTTAAAACTTACTGTATGTCAGTTATTATAATCATACCCGCTGCCGAACTACAACATTATAAGTAGTTCTACTTAGCTAGTTTGTCCAGCTTTAGTGCTTACACTCTCAGTGTTTTCCGCGAGACACTATAGCGTATAAGCAATATTTAATACGCAGACCCGTAACTGACAGTCACACAGTAATTAAATACAATAAATGAAGCGAGGAGCATCACTTGCGCTACCCATTACTCTTTAAGCCCCTTCGAATTCGCAATGTGGTCATTCCCAATCGCACTGTCATGCCGCCCATGTCCACCCAACTCGGCACCGTCGACGGTAGGGTTAGCGACGCCCAGATCGCGTTTTATCGCGCCCGAGCTACTGGCGGCACCGGTATGATTATTGTTGAGTTCTGCTGCGTCGAGCTGGCATCTGGGCAGTCCGAACCCAATCAGCTGGCACTTGAAAGCACCGACCACCTGCGTGGCCACAGGCTTTTGGTCAATGCGATAACCGCCGCAGGCAGCGTCGCCTGCCTGCAATTGCAACATGGCGGCGCGGCGGCCAAGCGCAGCTTGCTAAAGACCAGCACCACCATAGGCCCCAGCGATATATTCTCTCGCAAAGACCCTAGCAAGCAGACATGCAAAGGCATGAGTCACAGCGAGATTGAAACAATCATTGAGTGTTTTGGCCGCAGCGCCGAACTCGGTATTAAAGCGGGCTACCAAGCGGTTGAACTACACGGCGCCCACGGCTATTTACTCACCCAGTTTATGTCGCCCCGCAGCAATAAGCGCGATGACGTCTGGGGCGGCAATGAAGCTGGCCGCCTGGAGTTCCCCCGCCGGGTTATCCACCGCGTACGGCAGGCCATTGGCAATCGTCCATTGATCTATCGCCTCTCTGCCGACGAATTTTGCGAGGGCGGCCTTACCATAGAAGACATGGAGCGCATTTGCCCCATACTGGTGGATGCTGGGATCGACGCAATCCATGTTTCTACTGGGGTTGGCCCAGAGAGCTTCGACAAAGTATTAGACCCAATGTCCGCACCCGACGGTTGGCGCCTTCCTTATTCCCGCCGCATTCGCCAAGTGTGTAATGTGCCTATTATTACCGTGGGACAGATCCGCCACCCGGACACAGCCGAACAAGCCCTGCGTAATGGCGACGCCGACTTAATCGCACTGGGCCGGACCCTGCTGGCAGACCCAGAGTGGAGCAACAAAGCCAGAGCCGACGATGCCGACGCCATCATCCCCTGCACCTCCTGCAATTTTTGTGTGGCCAATGGCTTTGCGGAAAACAGCATACGCTGCGCCAATAACCCCGCTACTGGCCGGGAGCTAAATGGCGATATTCCACAACTGACAACAGGCGCCCGTGCAGTCGTTGTGGGCAGTGGCCCCGCCGGTATCAACGCTGCTTTGAATTTGGCGACCGCCGGTGCTCACACCACTTTATTAGAATCCCAAAACCGTCTTGGTGGTGGTTTAATTGTTTCAGCGGCCCCGCCCTTTAAAGACAAGTTGGAGCGCTATCGCCAATATCTAATTCGGCAATTGCAGGCAAGTACCGTAGCGGTAGAGCTCGAGGCTAACACCAGCCAACAAAATATCACTACACGGCAACCCGATATTGTGGTATTTGCCACCGGCAGCCGCGCGCGGCCACATAGTTTTAGCGGCCTTGATAGCAGCAATAGCTGCGACGCTTTCGAGCTGCTAAACAGCCTGCCAAGTCACGCGCTCCCGGCCCCAGACGCAGGCCCCATTTTGGTATTAGGCGGTGGAGAGACCGGCTGCGAAACCTGTGAAGCACTTATAGCGCAAGGCTACAAAGTAATATTATCAAGCCGATCCCCCGCCCGCCAACTCGCGCGTTCGGCAGAAATGATCTACCGCAACGACCTGCTCCAGCGCTTACTGGCTAGCCCCCAGTTAGAGCTGATCTGCAATAGCGAACTCGATAATGTACATAAGGGAATCGCGCAGCTTCGGGCGAGCGACGAAGTGCTTAACAGGGCGATTTCTTACTGCGTACTCGCTCAGGGGAGAGATCGTGAACACAGGCTGCACGACGCACTTTCTACTCCCTCCACCGGCAGTAATTTTGAGTGTGCACTGATTGGCGACGCCCACACCA
>NZ_JBFRYA010000017.1:0-91933 GCF_040892635.1 Zhongshania guokunii
GAATCGGGTATTCGCAAAACCGTGCAGTGGTATTTGGATAATCCCCAGTGGTGGCAGCGGGTGTTGTCGGGGGATTATAAATTGGACCGGATTGGTGATGGCTAATTTTTTAGTCATTCTGCATTTGCAACGTAGTCATTCTGAACTTGATTCAGAATCTGATGCTACGGAGCTGGCTGGGTGCTGCCCGATGAGATACCGGATCAAGTCCGGTATGACGGTGTTTAAAAGCTCGGTATGACGCATTTTTTCCGTCCGGTATGACGGCGATGTTTTTGAAGTCATTCTGAACTTGATTCAGAATCTGGTGCTACGGAGCTGGTTGGGTGCCGCCCAATGAGATACCGGATCAAGTCCGGTATGACAGCTTTTAAGTGCTCGGTATGACGACTAGGTTTTAATTGTACGCTTGGCGCGCCACAGCGCAGCCGCTAAAGGAAACACCATGAGTAAAAAATACAAAGGCATTATCCTCGCCGGCGGTTCGGGCACGCGCTTGCACCCAATTACCATGGGCTGCTCTAAGCAGTTATTGCCAATCTATGACAAGCCAATGATTTACTACCCCTTGTCAGTGCTGATGCTGTCGGGCATTAAAGACATACTGGTTATCTCTACCCCCACTGACTTGCCTGGTTTTCAGCGCTTATTAGGTGATGGCAGTCAATTTGGCACTAGCATCAGCTACGCCGAGCAGCCGAGCCCAGATGGTTTGGCCCAAGCCTTTACCATTGGCGCCGATTTTATTGGCAATGACAATGTTAGCCTCGTGCTTGGCGATAACATTTTTTACGGCCAGCGTTTCTCCGATAATCTCAAAAGCGCGATTGCCAAAGAGTCAGGCGCCACGGTGTTTGGTTACCACGTCACCGACCCAGAGCGCTTTGGCGTGGTTGAATTTGACGAGGCTGGCAAGGCGATCAGCATTGAGGAAAAGCCTGCCAAGCCGAAATCGCCCTATGCGGTTACCGGCCTGTATTTTTACGATAACGACGTGGTTGAAATTGCGCGCAACATTAAGCCCTCTGCGAGGGGTGAGTTGGAAATCACCGATGTGAACCTCGCCTACCTCAAACGTGGAGACCTAAATGTTGAAGTGCTGGGTCGCGGCTTTGCTTGGTTAGATACCGGCACCCACGACTCCTTAATCGACGCCGGTCAGTTTGTGCAGACTGTCGAACACCGTCAGGGTCTCAAGGTCGCCTGTTTAGAAGAAATTGCCTATCGTCAGGGCTGGATTAGTACCGAGCAATTAATACAGCAGGGCGAAGCCCTTAAAAAGACCGGCTATGGCGAGTATTTATTGCGTGTTGCCGCGGGGTATAAATGAAGCTGATTCCTACCAAACTTAAAGACTGTGTGATTATCGAGCCCAAGGTGTTTGGTGATCATCGCGGTTTCTTTTTAGAGACCTTTCAAGCCGAGCGCTACCGAGAGATGGCCAGCATTAGTCTGCCTTTTGTGCAAGACAATCACTCGCGCTCTGCCAAGGGCGTGTTGCGCGGCCTGCACTTTCAAAAGACCAAGCCGCAAGGAAAGTTGGTGCGGGTGGTCAGCGGCGAGGTGTTTGATGTGGCGGTGGATATTCGCCAAGACTCGCCGAGCTTTGGATTGTGGGAAGGGGTAATCCTCTCCGAAGAAAATAAACGCCAGTTCTGGGTGCCGCCGGGTTTTGCCCACGGCTTTGTGGTGCTCAGTGACACCGCCGACTTCGAGTACAAGTGCACAGACTATTACGACCCCTGCGATGAAGGCTGCCTTATTTGGAATGATCCCGCGATGGCAATTGATTGGCCGCTGGAAAACCCCACCCTGTCTGCCAAAGACAGCGCCGCCCCCACTCTTGCCGAGCTATTTCAGCAATGAGTGAGCCGCATGCTATGCATTTGCTGGTGACCGGCGCCAATGGCCAGCTAGGCCAATGCTTGGCCGATCAGCTCCGAGTGCAAAATATTACCCACACTCTGCTGAGCCGCGAAGACGCCGACATCAACGACACCGTGGTCTTGGAAAAGCTGATTGCTGATAAAGGGATCACGGCGATCATTAATGCCGCCGCGTATACTGCGGTGGATAGGGCGGAGTCTGAGCCGGGTTTAGCCAAGCGCGTCAATGAAGATGGTCCACTAGCTTTGGCCAAACTCAGCGCCCGCTTTGATATACCTCTGCTGCATGTGTCGACCGACTATGTATTTGATGGCACTAAAATTACGCCCTACGAGGAATCTGACGCTACTGGGCCCACTGGTATGTATGGGCAGACCAAACTGGCTGGCGAGCAGGCGATTAGCCGCCACGCCACTAAATATATTATTATGCGCACCGCTTGGGTGTTTAGTGAATACGGCAATAATTTCTTTAAAACGATGCTGCGCTTGGCGAAAGAGCGCGACACTCTCGGGGTGGTGGCAGATCAGTTTGGCTGTCCTACGTATGCTGGTGATATCGCCAAGGCCTTGATCGCCATCGCAAGTCAGCTGCATTCCAGCGCTGGGGGGAATGAGGCGCGCTACGGTATATACCATTATGCTGGCGTCGAGGCGGTTAGTTGGCACGGTTTTGCCGAGGCAATTTTTGAGCAAGCACATAAGCAAGGCGTTATTACTCGCCGACCCACGGTAAATGCGATTGCCACCGATGCCTATCCAACGCCGGCAAAACGCCCGACATATTCGGTGTTGAGTTCGGCTAAGCTTGCACAAGATTACGGTGTGCCGGCGAGTGAGTGGCGGCTGGCACTTGAGGGTTTGTTGCGCTAAAGCGCATGGCTAGGACGCGGGGAATTAACATTTTTGTAAAATGGTTTACGAAAATGTCGTAATGAATAAGGTGGAGTACACGGCGAGCATGCAAGATCTTTTTAGTGAGATGACCTTAGTCACCATTACGTATAACAGCGCCGAGGTGCTGCCTGAGCATATCGAATCTTTGCGTAATAGCGCGAAAAATAAACTGCCGCGCTGGTTGATCGTCGACAATGCAAGTACTGACGGCAGCGAAGAGCTGCTCGAGCGATACGGGCAAGATGTTGAGTTAGTAAAGTGTCCCAAAAATCTTGGTTTTGGCAGTGCCTGTAATTTAGGTATTAAGGCCAGCACAACCCGCTATGTGGTGGTATTAAATCCCGACACCCAGCTAGATGAGGCTGAGTTAGAAAAGTTGCTGGCCGAGCTGAAAAATAACGGCGCGGCGATTGCTGGTCCCGCGCTAGAGCCAACGACGGATAAACGTGTTGAAGCGGCTGATTGGCTCGTTGGCGCGGTACTGCTATTCGATACCGAATTGATGAACGCAGTTGGTTATTTTGACGAGCAATTCTTTCTGTATGAAGAAGACGTCGATATTTGTAAGCGCGCCAATGACGCTGGTCTAAAAGTAATCCACTGCCGTAATGTGAGTATTCCCCATGTTGGTGGTGGCTCAACGGTGCGCAATAAAGCGGTCAACGAATTTATTCATTTTCACAAAGGGCGATCTTTTGTGTTGTACGCCCGCAAACATGGCTCGCCGGCTAGCGTCGTTGAAAAATATGTTGGCGATAATCGCCGCCGCAAATTAATTGCCTTGCTGACTTTTGGCCGCAACCGCTATTTACGTGCCCGCGCCAAGCTTGCCGGCGTTGCGTCGGTTTTGGCTCCCGGTGAAACATGCTGAGTGGATACGCTAATTGTCGGGAGTGATTTGTGGTAGTACTTCAGTGGCTCGTGATCGTAACGGTCTAATGCGTGGTGTACAGATGAAAATATATATTGCCACTCACAAAGATTTTGCCGGTGAGGTACCTAGGATATATCAACCCATTTTAGTGGGTAGTGATATTAATCAGGCTAGCTCGCCAATTAAAAAAGATAATACTGGCGATAATATTTCATCTAAAAATCCCTATTACTGCGAGCTTACCGCGCTGTATTGGATGTGGAAGAACGAAGCGGCTGACATTCAGGGCCTTGTTCACTATAGGCGATTTTTTTCTGGTATTGATATGCGGGGAAGCCTTTTTGGCTTGCTGAGCGAAAGTGAGATCAGTCATTACCTTGCTAATCATGACGTGATTCTCATCAGGCCCTATGAGTTTAAAGATCGTAGTGTGGGCGAACAGTATAAGGCATTTCACGTTGATAAAGATTTGCAGGCCATGAAACAGCTGATAGCTATTCGCTGTCCGGATTATAGCGCGGCCTTTGAGCAAACTATGCAGGGCAATAAATTGATCCGTTACAATATGTTTGTCGCTAGAAAAATGCTGGTGCAGGATTATTGTAGTTGGCTTTTTCCTCTGTTGTTTGAACTTGAAAAACAGGTCGATCTGTCAACTTATGACAATTATCAAAAGCGAGTTTTTGGCTTTTTAGCCGAGCGTTTATTCACAGTTTGGCTAATGAAAAACAAGCCAAAAGCAAAATATTTGCCCGTGCGTAATATTGGTCGTCGCGGGCGAAGTTATTCGCTGCGGTTATGGCTGGCGGCTGTTTTTCGGCGGCTTTTTTCGTGAATGTTTTTCATTTTCACGCCGGCGTAGCGGCGCAAGGCTGTTTGCTAGGGAAGGCAATGATATGAGCGAGGATGTTGTAGCCGTCACATTTTTGGTGCTGTGTTATAACCAGCAAGCATTTATTGATGATTGCGTGAAGGGCGCGCTGGCGCAAGATTATCCCGTGGCGGAGTTTATTTTTTCGGATGATGCTTCCAGTGACGGCTGTTATGAAAAATTATGTCTCGCGGTAGAGCGCTACGGTCAAGGTCGCCCAGTCGTTGTTAGGCAAAATCCAAAAAATATGGGTTTGATTCCGCATTTTAATTTAATGATGTCGCAGGCCAAGGGTGAGCTCGTGGTATTGGCTGCCGGCGACGATATTTCTTTTCCCGAGCGGGTTTCGCATCTGGTAACGCGTTATCTGTCCACGGGAAAACCGGCGCTATTGTGCTCTGATGTGGCGGCGATTGATCAAAATGGCGATGCGGCGGCCTATGAACCGCCTGGCGGATTTATGTGCCCAGCACTAAATGTTCGCGAAGCCGCCTTGTCGAAATTCACCTATTTAGGTGCTACTGGCGCTGTATCGCGGTCTTTATGGGAAAATTACGGCGACATTCATTACCCATATGCCTACGAAGATTTGGTATTAGGTTTTCGTGCGGTATTGGATAATAGCGTAGAGTTTATCGATAAGCCGCTGGTGTATTACCGCCTTGGCGTCGGTATATCGACAATTGACGAGCCGAGGGGTATTCATCGCGAGGAGCTGATTAGCTGTCGCCTAAAAGAAGTGCGGCTTAGGCATGATGTTCTCGCGCAGCGATTGCGAGACTTACACCGTTCCGAGCAGGATTTGCCTGCGGTGGTCGCGGTGCTAAACAAGCGTGTAGCGCGCTTGGCGGTTAGGGTGAATTTTTATAGTGCACGCTGGAAATTGTTTTTCGATCTGTTTCGGCGGCCTGCGGCATTTTGGTCCGGATTTAAACGAGAGTATCGTTATCTTCGGGACCGTACTTAATATCGTTGCGGAAGTAACGGCGGCAGGTGTCTTATTAGCAAGCTTGAGACGGTCTGTTAAATGATTTTTAGGAGGAAGCTTGAGTTTAATTGAGCTAATTGATCTACCTGCTTACGGCGATAGCCGTGGCCAATTAGTCGCCCTTGAGTCTGGGAAGAATGTGCCCTTTGAATTCAAGCGAGTCTACTATATTTTTGATACCGCGCAGGGCGTAGCGCGCGGCTTTCACGCTCACAAAAACCTTAAGCAAGTGTTGGTGTGCGTAAGTGGTCGCTGTCGAGTGATTTTAGATGACGGGCGCAAGCGTGAAGAAGTTTGGTTAGATAATCCTCGCCAGGGCTTGCTGGTCTGCGACATGGTCTGGCGCGAGCTACATGATTTAAGTGAGGGCTGCGTATTGCTGGTGCTGGCAGACGAGTATTATTACGAAAATGACTATATTCGGAATTACGACGATTTCTTGGGGAGCTTAGCGTGGAAGCCATAGGTAGTCGTAGTATCTATTTGCGTTTGGTCGAAACACAGGACGCAGAGTTTGTTTATTCCCTGCGGGTAGATCCACGTTATAATCGTCATCTGTCGGCGGTGAGTGGCGGGGCCGAGGCTCAGCGAGCGTGGCTGCAAGCATACAAGCAGCGCGAGGCAGCTGGCCAAGAGTATTATTTTATTATTTGCCGCCGTCGTGACGATATGGCCATTGGCACGATACGCGTGTATGACTTTATTGGCGGCCGTGATTCCTTTGCGATTGGCAGTTGGATCTTAACCGATAATAAAACTGCGTCTTCTGCTCTAGAAAGTATGAGCCTAGCCTATCGCTATGGCTTCGAAGTACTGGGCTTTCGCTCCTGTCATTTAGATGTACGCAAAGAAAATACGAAAGTGATTAGCTTTCACGAAAAATTTGGCGCGGTATTAAGTCATGATGACGCCGACAACGTCTATTTTACGATGGCGCCCGAGGCCTTTAGCAAATTTGCTGAAATGAATAAGCGATTTTTGACAGCGAAGTAAGCTATTTTCAAAACCTATCACATAGCCTTTAGCAGTTTGTGCAGAGTCTCTTTGTGAAACTTTGTCGGGAGACTCTTGGTGGTTCCGTTTTTTAATTTACACGCAATAAACCAACAGTATCGCCAAGAAATATTGGCGGCGATGGCGCGGGTTGTCGATTCGGGTTGGTATATTCGCGGCGAGGAGCTCGCTGCATTTGAAAGCGAGTTTGCCGCCTACTGTGGCAATCGCTTTGCGGTAGGGGTTGGCAGTGGTTTAGATGCCTTAAGCTTGACCTTAAGGGCGTGGATTGAACTGGGCAAACTTCGGGTGGGCGATGAGGTTTTGGTGCCCGCTAATACCTATATAGCGACAATTTTAGCGGTACTAAATAATGGCCTGCGTCCCGTTTTAGTTGAGCCAGATACAAAGAGTTTTAATTTGTGTCCGCTCAATGCGGCTAAGGCAATCACTGATTGCAGTCGGGTTATTTTGCCGGTGCATTTGTACGGGCAATTGGCCGATATGACGGCGATTAATCGGTTGGCAGAACAGCACAATTTACTGGTGCTAGAAGACGCCGCGCAAGCGCACGGAGCGGTAGCCGCAGGGCGGCGAGCGGGAAGCTTGGGTCACGCAGCAGCGTTTAGCTTTTATCCGAGTAAAAACTTAGGCGCTCTTGGTGACGGTGGCGCGGTGGTAACCGCAGACCAGGAACTGGCAGAGACGGTTCGTCTACTGGGCAATTACGGCAGCGCGCAAAAATATGAAAATACCTTAAAAGGTGTAAACAGCCGCCTTGATGAACTGCAGGCGGCGGTGTTGCGCGTGAAATTGCGTTTTCTCGATGTGGAAACCCAACGACGTCAAGCGTTGGCCAAGCAGTATCGCGATCTCATTAGGCACCCCGATATTGCCCTGCCGAGCTTTAAGGATGATGGCTCGCATGTATTTCATTTATACGTTGTTCATACGGCGCGCCGCGATGCTTTACAGGCCTACTTCGCAGAAAATGGCGTGGAAACCCTAATCCACTATCCAATTGCGCCGCATAAACAAAAAGCGCTTAGCGAATGGAATGCCATGTCGCTGCCGCTAACTGAGCACCTGAGTGATACCGCGCTGAGCCTGCCGCTGGGGCCAGCGATGAGCGATGAACAGCTGTCTGAGGTAGTGCAGCTCTGCAATGGCTGGCGCTAGGCTCACGCTTTGTGGTGGCGTAACGCTATTTGCTGTAATAGCGACGCCACAGCTGTAATCGTCGCTTAATTGATAGTGGCGATCGTTTTTTGTCGATGCGATGTACCCGTGAGTTAAGGCAGCGAAGCTGGTTCTTTTGCAGCCAAACATTGAACAGGCGCTCGGCGATAAAACCGTAGATTCTACTCTGATAGCTGTCGTAGCTGGAAATATCACAGAGCTCTTCTAGTTCAAATAAAATAGGAAACAACCAGCTGCAGTAATTGTCGACGAGGGGCTTCTTGGCAACAAACATATTGAAGCCGGAAAAACTGTAACTGGCCATTACTGCGTCAAAATCACTCAAGTAATCTGGGCACTGCTGTGCGATAACATTCCGACATTTTTCTAGGTCTTGAATGTGGTGGGCGTCGCGATATTGCTCATATACGGTTTTACTGTCGTGTACTGACGGATTGGCAATAATAATATCGAAATTATCTAGAAACTTGTGGACCTCTTTTTCGGACAACAAGTTTGGCGTTAGACCGCCGCGGCCACTGCTCAGGCCACTAAAAAAACGGCGGTAATGCACAAGGCCGGTAATCGCGGCGCTGTCATTTTTCCATATCCAATACAGTGCTGTTAGCTCGCAAAAACTGGGATTGCGGTCTGCAATTTGCTCGCCACTATTATCTCTTAGCATCGCTTGGGCAGCGCTATTCACATTGCTGCCGACCAGTATTGGCGTGTAAATATCAGGTAGTTTGGCCGTAAAATCTTTGTGGGTGGCTATGAAGATGCGCACAGGGCTATTCATTAGTTAGTTTCCGCCAAGGGCTGTAGAGAAAGGCTAGATAAATCAATGCCAAATTGGGTTTTTATCCGAGTGCGGATGTCATCAGCTTGGTACTGCTGTTTGCCGCTGCCCTGATCGACCCAAATAGAGTGGCCAGAGTGGCCTTGGAATCCGTGTTGATACCAGTTAGAGCGCTGGTTGATGTTGATCTGCTGGGGCAGTGACTCTTCCGGCAGCGGGTCGGCGATCTTATAGCCTAATTTAACCGCATTATAAAACCAGAGGGCCGCGACATCGGCGCGGCGATAATAATTGCCGAATAGGCAGCCGCTTTTGCGGCTTATCTCGCGGCTTAGCGCAACATCAAGCATGCAGCACCATTCGTTGATGCGACAGGCGAAATGTCCCTCGTCGGCGCTGAAACTAGCTGCTTTGTCGGCTGATGGGGCGGTCATTGGCCAATGCGGCGAGGGGCGGTAGCCGTCCATAATACGCTTGGGGTTGCAGCTGGTGGCGTGGCCGCAGCGCCAGCACTGGCCTAGATCACCAACGGCAGCGGTATTGGGCTTGGCATTGATCGCTTGCAAGTATAAGCCGACGATATCGCGCCGAAACTCGACATCGTCATGAATAATGAACAGAAACTTCTTGTCGGTATTGTCGATGGCGTACTGATAGCGCACATCGTCTTTGTTGTGGGTGCTGCTGTTGTAAAAGCGGTGAATTTTACTGATAAAAAACCACAGCCCCATGTATTTGGGACGGTATTTCGCTAAGTAGATTTGCTTGACGCCCGCGGGCTTGGAATTAGACCTGAGGTGGATCTTCCACGGTTTAAAATACGCCCGTATGGTCTCGTTTTGGTAGTAGGCGAGTGTTGCGTCGCCTGAACAGTCGTCGTTGATATACACGGTGTCGATGCGGTCGCCAGCCACCGCTTTTAAGGTCATTAATGTATAGAGCAATGACTCTGGCTTTTTGTAAGACTGCACTGCAACGTCGACTTTTGCGAATTCCATTTTGTCGCCTTATAAAAAATTCATTGTGGACTATTCGTCTTAGCTCATGGATTGCAGGTCTTTTAGCGCGGAGCCGATAATTTGATGCATATCGTAGTAGCGGTACTCGGCGAGGCGTCCGCCAAAAATGACCTTAGTGTCGGCCTTGGCCAGCGCGCGATAACGTCGGTAAAGACTGTCGTTAAGCTCATTGTTGATTGGGTAGTAGGGTTCCATGCCCTCCTGCCACTCAGCGGGGTATTCCCTAGTAATAATAGAGTGGGGGGTGTCCACGGGGTCGAAATGCTTGTGCTCAATGATGCGAGTATAGGGCACGTCGCGCGCCGTGTAATTGACCACGGCATTGCCTTGAACATTGGGAGTTTCATGGCGCTCAGATTCAAAGCGCAGGCTTCGGTACTCTAGCTTGCCAAATTGATAAGAGAAATATTGGTCGATTGGCCCAGTGTAAATAATGTGCTTAGCAAGGCTGCGATACTCCGCCTGCTTTGTAAAGAAATCGGTGTTGCAGCGCACCTCGATGCCGGTCAGCATTTTTTCAATGATCTGCGTGTAGCCGCCAATGGGTATGCCTTGAAATTGGTCGTTAAAATAGTTGTTGTCGTAGGTGAAGCGCACCGGCAGCCGTTTGATGATAAAAGCAGGTAGCTCAGTGGCCGAGCGACCCCATTGCTTCTCGGTATAGCCTTTAACCAGTTTTTCGTAAATATCGCGGCCCACAAGGCTAATAGCTTGTTCTTCGAGATTGCTCGGCTCTCGACCGTCGAGTTCTTGGCGCTGCGCAGCGATCTTCGCTTGGGCTTCTGCTGGGGTGCGGCTGCCCCAAAGCTGATAAAAGGTGTTCATATTAAAGGGCAGGTTGTATATTTTGCCCTGATAATTAGCGACCGGCGAGTTGGTGTAGCGGTTGAAATCGGCAAATTGATTGATGTAATCCCAAATCTCGCGGCTATTGGTGTGGAATATATGCGCGCCATAGCGGTGAACTTGAATGCCATCGACATTTTCGGTGTAAATATTGCCACCAATATGATCGCGTTTTTCGATGACCAGCACGCTTTTACCGCGTTTTTTAAGCTCGTAAGCGCAGGTAGAGCCATAGAGGCCGCTGCCTACAATAAGGTAGTCGAACATTGCTGGTTTCTCGCAGTCATATTGCTGTTGGCGTGCGTGGCATGCCGAAAAAGAATGTGCGTAATATAACATTTCGCCACTGGAGTCTGCAGGTGTTTCTTTAGCTTGGCATCGAGTCGGCGTTAGGCTGGGAAACCGCGTATAATCGCTGCTCTTCCGCGCGCTTTAGCCGCCTCGGGGTAGTAGGGCTAGACTGAGCTGTTTGCGTTTGCACAATCGCTACAGCTATTAGTGCGCGGCGCTAGATCATAGTGTTTAATCTAGGTGTGCAGCCTTGCTGGGTAGTCGTGACTAATTCGAGCTGTTAAGCATTGGCGCATATTCACAATAATGGTCGTTGAAATTGGATTGTAATGATACTGATTAGCATGGCGGGTACTTTTGGGCTTGGTGATACTGTCGATGGCGCAGGCATAGCGTGCGCGCGGCGCAAGGAACTAGCGTGAAAATTCTATTTACGCTAGGTGTCTATCAAGAAGATCGCCCCGAGCGATGGGCCTCAAAGCACAGTATTTTTGCTAGCCTGTCAAACTCGCTGACTAAGCTTGGTCACGAAATCACTTTTTACTGCAACCCTAAATCGATTAAACAAAAATTCATTTCTGCACAAGATAAGTATTATTTTGAAGGCGAAGCAAGCTTGCCTGAAGTACTGGTTAATAACGATATTCGCTGCGTAGTTGTGTGGGGCGGGCGAACTGAGGCGGACGATCGTCTTCGGTCTGAGTGTCCGGCGGGCACGAAATTTGTCTATGCCGAGGCGGGCTGGTTTCCCCAAGCTGGAACCTGCTACTTTAGTGAGTTTGGCACGAATGCCAATGCTCGCTTTATAAAAGAAGGCCTTGAACCTCACCAGTTTAATCAAACTAAATTTATGCGCGCGCGGCGTAAAGTATTGATTTCGTCAATTGGCCTACTGGGTTATATCAAGTCGCGCGACTTTTTTGAGCAAAAACAGTTTGATTCAACTAAGCCAATATTTGTGCCCTTACAAGATGAGGGTGACACCAATATAGTGCTGTCATCGCCTGTAAAAACTATGGCCGACTTTATAAATGCCTTGGTGGCAAAGTACCCTCACGTTAGCTTCGTTGTTCGCCCCCATCCGCGAGCGAGCTATACCGATTTGCCGCAGCACAACACCGTAACGTATCAAAGCTCGGAGCTTAGCCCATATACCAATTATGTCGATTACGGCGGCGTTGTTGGTATAAATTCGACAATGCTTCTGCAATACGCTTTGTTGGGGGTGCCTGTTGCGGGTGTAGGCCTGGGCATTGCTAGCGGCAGTGGTGCGTATTTTGACCTGGCTTACGATCAGCTTCCTGAGCAGCTTGACGATATCAAATACGATGTCAACTCCTCTGCAAAATTCTTTGACTATTTGTTGCGGAATAAGCAGTTAAATGCAAAAAAATTAAGACATTTAAGCTATGTAAGTAAATCCTATTTACCTAGTATATTTAATAAATAAGGGGAGCATATGCGATTGGATTTTTGGTTTCGTCGATCTTTGCTTGCTTATCGTTTGCGAAAGAAAAAAACGCCGCGTATTTCTCTAAGCGATAGCGCGCGCATACAAGAAAACACACGGATATTTATAGGTAAAGGGTGTAGCTTTTTTGAGCTGGGCGACGGTTCAGAAATACGACGCCTTGTTGATATGCAAGTTGGCGGTGGATTTTCGCTGGGCATTAATTCAGTGGTTGGGGTTGGTTCGTTTATAGAAGCCTTTGGCTCTGTCCGAATTGGCGATCGGGTGTTGATGGGGCCTCATGTCAAAATATTTTCGAGTACACACGAATACGGTAGCCCTGGCGATTTACATAAACCGCTGGCGGTTGGTGACGTAAGTATTGGGGATGATGTGTGGGTTGGTGCTGGAACTGTTATTGCCACCGGCGTGACCATAGGTAATAACTCAGTGGTTGGCGCTAATGCCTTTGTAAATGCGGATGTCCCGAGCAATTGTGTGGTTGCTGGCTCTCCCGCTAGAGTGGTTAAGCGCCTTTAGCCCGGAATACTTAGGCGCACTTTTTCTCGAAATCTGCTGTTTTTGCTCCCGCGTATGCAGAATGGAATGATGTTTTCGCATGCGCAGCTCCCGTTCATATACGCCATCGAGGCGTATTGCCTCGCTTGTTTGGCGTTCTCCCTTGCTAAAGTCGGCTTTCTATTGTGACTTTGACCCATATTGGAGTGGCATTAATCATACAGTGTATAATGCCGGTCCTTTACGCAAGGTTGCTTGTGCTCCCCTATAAATTTCAGGTTGATTATGCTTTTGTTATCGAAGAAAGAAGACTGGCTGGGTAATATCCGTGGGGATATTCTGGCGGGTTTGGTTGTTGCCCTTGCCCTCATTCCTGAGGCCATTGCCTTTTCTATTATTGCTGGTGTCGATCCAAAGGTCGGCCTTTACGCCTCTTTTTGTATTGCGGTGGTAACGGCAATTGTTGGCGGGCGCCCAGGTATGATCTCGGCGGCCACCGGTGCTATGGCGCTGTTGATGGTGACCTTGGTAAAAGAGCACGGGTTGCAGTATTTGCTGGCCGCGACTTTGTTAACTGGCGTTTTTCAGATCATCGCGGGCTACTTCAAGCTCGGTCAGCTAATGAGCTTTGTGTCGCGCTCGGTGGTTACCGGTTTTGTTAATGCCTTGGCGATCCTCATTTTTATGGCGCAATTGCCTGAACTGACCAATGTTACCTGGCATGTCTACGCGATGACGGCCGCGGGGCTTGGGGTGATTTATTTATTCCCGCTGTTGCCGGTGATTGGCAAGGTTATCCCTTCGCCGCTGGTTTGTATTCTGAGCTTGACCGCATTTAGCCTGTTGGTGGGGCTGGATATTCGCACCGTTGGCGATATGGGCGAGCTGCCAGACACTCTGCCCATTTTTCTGTGGCCAGAAGTGCCACTGAATATGGAAACCCTCGCTATTATCTTTCCATACTCAGCGGCCTTGGCAGTGGTTGGTTTATTAGAGTCGTTGATGACGGCAACGATTGTTGACGACCTAACCGATACTGGCAGTGATAAAAATCGCGAGTGTAAGGGGCAGGGTGTCGCCAATATATTTTCGGGTTTACTCGGCGGTATGGCCGGTTGCGCCATGATTGGTCAGTCGGTAATTAACGTAAAATCCGGTGGTCGCGGTCGCTTGTCAACCATGGTTGCTGGGGTAATGTTATTGACCATGGTGGTGTTTTTAAGCGATCTGGTGTCGATCATCCCAATGGCGGCACTGGTTGCTGTTATGATCATGGTGTCGATTGGTACTTTTAATTGGGGTTCAGTGACCAATTTAAAATCTAATCCACTGTCGAGTAATGTGGTCATGATTGCCACTGTTGCCGTGGTGGTCTGGACGCACAACCTAGCCTTTGGGGTATTTGTTGGTGTGTTGTTGGCAGCCTTGTTCTTTGCCAATAAAGTTAGCCACTTTATGTATGTAGACAGTCAGCTGGACGGTGATACTCAGGCGCGCCGCTATCGAGTAATTGGTCAGGTGTTCTTTAACTCAGCCGACAAATTTGTCGCCTTTTTCGACTTTAAAGAAGCTAACGAGAAAGTGATTATCGACCTCAGCCGCGCCCATTTTTGGGATGTTTCTGCAGTGGCGGCGCTTGATAAAGTAGTGTTGAAATTTCGCCGCGAAGGCGCAGACGTTGAGTTAATCGGCTTGAATGAGGCCAGCGAAACCATCGTCGACCGCTTTGGCGTTCACGATAAGCCGGAAGAAATCGAAAAAGTTCTCGGAGGGCACTAATGAATAATAATTACATACTAGGATGTATCGACGGCGCGAGCCTCACTACTGCGGTTTGCGACTACGCAGCTTGGCTGGCCGGTAAAACCGGTGCGCCGGTGAAACTGCTTCACAATCTCGAACATCGCCCGCAGGCGCCAATTGCCGATCTCAGTGGCAGTATTGGCCTTGGCAGCCAGGAAGAGTTGCTCGAGGAGCTGATTAAGGTCGAGCAGCATCGCAGCCGGCTGTTGATGGAAAAGGGCAAGTTAATGCTCGACGCCGCTAGTCAGCGGGTGGAGAGCAAGGGTGTAAGCGATATTGAGACATGGCAGCGCAATGGCAGCCTGCAAGAAACTTTAATCGAGCATGAACAAGATATTCGCGTGCTGGTGATGGGCGTGCGCGGCGAAGAGCACCGTGAGGGCCAACTTGGCGCACATCTCGAGACCGTTATTCGCTCGCTGCATAAGCCGGTACTGGTGGTAAATAAGGCCTTTGCTGCGCCGCAGCAAATCATGTTGGCCTACGATGGCCAAGAAGCTTCGCGCAAAGCTTTAGATATGGTGGTGTCTAGCCCCGCGCTGAGCGATATACACTGCCATCTGGTGTATGTGGGCGATGAGCAAAGTGCCGAGAGCATTCTGGCCGAGGCATCTGCAACGCTGACCCGCGGTGGCGTCGCGCACCAGCTCGTGCACCTGCCCAAGGGCCGCAGCGATGAGCAGTTGTGCCAATACCAAACTGAGCAAAATATTGATCTCACGGTGATGGGTGCATATAGCCATCACCCCTTGCGGGATATGTTGCTGGGCAGCCTTACCGCTAAAATGCTGCAAAAAACTCAACAACCACTGTTGTTATTGCGGTAGCTCGTCCTCAGGCTGAGTGCTGTCCGTCGATAGACGGGAGTCTCAGCTTGCCAATCACCCCCAGTTTTTTATGTCATAGTGGCGGCCGGTAACTAATCTACGGCCGCTAAGTGTGATGGGGTTCTCGTTTTGAGTTTGGTCTGGTTTTGTTTGTCTCCTATCATTGCGACTCGTGAATTTCCGTAACGTTTGAGCGCTATGACGAGCCAAGGAGCGGCCGAGAATAAGCATACAGAAGGTGCTGATGTCCTATCTTGATCTTCACTCAGGCATAACGCGTACACCATTAAAATAGAACTAGGAATCATCATTGCACTATCGAGCTGATATTGATGGCCTGCGAGCGCTTGCCGTTGTCCCTGTAATTCTTTATCACGCTGGCGTGGGTGTCTTTTCGGGTGGGTATATTGGCGTTGATGTGTTTTTTGTCATTAGCGGCTATCTGATTACCCATATGATTCTTAGTGATATGGATGAGGGAAGTTTTAGTCTCTCCGATTTTTATGAGCGTCGTGCGCGCCGTATTTTACCTGCGCTGTTTTTGGTTGTGTTTGCTTGTCTTTTGCCCGCTTGGTATTGGCTGGTGCCAATTGATATGAGCAGCTTTGCCGAGAGCTTAATAGCGGTTCCGAGCTTTCTGTCTAATATTCAGTTTTGGCTGGAGAGCGGTTACTTTGAGCGTAGTGCCGAGCTTAAACCACTGCTCCACACTTGGAGTTTGGGGGTAGAAGAACAGTACTACCTTTTGTTTCCTTTACTCATTCTGGGCTGCTGGCGGTTTGGTAAGCGGCGTTTGAATTTTATGCTAATTGCCTTGGCGGCAGTGAGCTTGCTGTTGTCGCGCTGGGCTGCTCATAAGGCGCCAGAAGCTAATTTTTACCTTCTGCCCACTCGGGCGTGGGAAATCTTCAGCGGCGCATTCATTGCATTTTATTACAGTCGCGGCGGTGTATTAAAAGTCTCATGGCGAGTGCGGCAGAGCTTGGGTGTGTTTGGTTTGTTTATGTTGTTGCTGGGCGTATTTATTTACGACCGCGACACTCGTTACCCTGGGTTTTATGCGCTATTGCCAGTGCTGGGTACCGTGCTGATTATCTTGTTTTCGGCGCCAAATACCTTGGTTTACGGGCTGCTTAGCTCCCGTCTATTTGTTGGTATGGGGCTGCTTAGTTACGGCGCCTATTTGTGGCATCAGCCCTTATTCGCTTTTGCTCGCTACTACTATATTTTCCAAGGCGAGCCACCCGCACTGCTGATGGCGCTACTGGTTCTGCTCTGCATTGTTTTGGCGTATCTCTCGCGGCGCTATATAGAGGAGCCATTTCGTAATAGAGCGAAGGTGAGTTCGCCGGTGTTTCGCCGTGCGGCAGTTTCGGCGGCGCTGGTCCTGATGGGCGCTGGCGCGCTGGGGGTGGCAGATAAGGGCAACGTCTTCCGCTTTGATCCTGATTTGTTGACTACCATTGAAGCGGCGCGCAATAGTCGCAGCCCCGCTGCGGAGCTGTGCCGCACTGATGCCGGCGAAGAATTTTATATTCCGCAAGCGGAATGCTGGTACGGCAGCGGCCAGAAAAAGGTATTGGTGTGGGGTGATAGCCATGTTGATAACACCGCGGCGCAATTGGCGGATTACCTGCCGCAAGCCAAAATTTATCATGCTGGCTACGCTTCGTGTCCGCCAATTAAAGGCATACACCGCGTCGATATTGATTATTCAGATTGTGCCGCCTACACCGACACCGTGTGGCAGTGGGCCAAAACCGAGGGTTTTGATGCAATAGTACTGAGCGCGCGTTGGCGGATATTCGCTGAGGCAAGTAAGTTTGACAATGGCGAGGGTGGAGTCGAAGACTTTGTTGTTAATTTCGTTCCCGATGGCCAATACGGCAATGAGGCGGAGCGCCGTGCTGGCGTTTTGGCGGCCTATAAAGCATCAATTGCCGCTTTGGCTGATGAGTTTGCTAATGTGCCGATATTTTTGGTGTATCAAATACCTGAGGCGGGTTCGGATGTGCCAGATCTCTATTTGCGCGCGGCAACACGTGCGCATGAGCCCCTGCTGCTAAGTACCGATTACGGTGTATACAAGGCTGCAAATCGCCGAACTAATGAGGCGCTAGGCAGTATTGATAAGGCCAATATTCAACGTATTCGCCCTGACGAAGTATTTTGTAATGCCGCGATAGCGGGGCGCTGCGTTGTGGCTCAGGGCGACTCATTATTCTATCTTGATGACGATCATCCCTCATACGATGGCGCCGCACTGCTTGCGAAGTATTTTGCCGAGCTAATCGGGCCTAGTCTTTAGTTCTCTAGAGGCAGTGAGTATGTCTATGTTACTTTGCTGAAACCACGTCGCAAATCTCCGCCCGTAGTACAGGCTGCCAAATAAGCTTAAATGATGGGAGTCGCGGTATAAGGTGTGGCCATCGCGCAGAATACTGCAATTGTCACCGCTGCAAAAAATGCTAGTTGGGTCATTAATCTTAACATTGGCAAAACGAGCGCCTAGTTCCGCGAGTCGGCGCCGATGCAGTGCTTGCCTAGTGATGGCTTCCTGCTTAGAAAACGCACATTCAGTTTTGCCTTTAATACAATCTAGTGGAAAGAAGGTGAGCTCTGGGATATCTACCATTACCACCACCTTGATTTTTAGCTGGTTTAGCAGCTCTAGGGTTTTGGCTAGCCCGCCATAAAAAGCATCCGCTCTGTTTAATTGTGGGTTTTTAATGTCAGTAATGATGCTGTCGCGAGGGTCGAATTTTCTTTGCACATGGTCTGCGGCTATAAATGTATCTAGCGGGTAGGCGTGGGCAAAAGACAGTACCACTAGCTCAAGCTGCTCCTGGCTTCTTATATAGTTAAAAATCTTCTGCAGGCGTTCGGTGCACACTGTTCCGTCGGCGGCCTTTAAATTTACACCGAGCAAAGGCGGGCAGCTAGAATTACCAATTAACTGCCATTGATATTGATCCATGGCCTTGGCAATACCATAAAATTTATCATCAGCGTGGCTGTCGCCAACAACAAGCGCCGTCGGGTGGTTGCTCGTACCATGGCAATAATCGAGGCTTGGCTTATTCTTACTTAGGGATTCTGGGCACTTCACATAACCTAGCCGGCTAGTGTTATAAGCTAGGTCTTTAAATAGGGCTTCGTTGCGTTTTTTTGCAAAGCCGTCGGATGTTATACCCATAACGCCAAAAATACATATGCCAGCTATGGCTGCGCTGGAGAGTGAAAAAATGGTGGCGCGGCGAATAATGGTTTTGAGTCGAAACGGTTGCTCAATATATCGCCACGACAGGTAGGCGAGTGCTAGCGTTACTCCAATTAAGGCCACGTAGCCGGTCGCATGTTGCACGGTGGTGGCGTGCCGATAAAAAGCGAAAACGGGCTGGTGCCAGAGGTAGAGGCTATAACTGATCAGCCCTATGCCGACAAGTAATCGCGTGCTTAGCAGCCGCGCGGCGTAGCTGCCTTTATTCCCGTAAATCAAAATTAAGACGACGCCCAATACCGGCACCAGTGCATAAACGCTGGGGAATGGCGTACTTTCATCAAAAACCAAAATAGAGAATAACAGGGCGGCCAAACCGAGGAAGGCTAAGCTATTGTTATTTTGAATGCCGCGGCGCTGAACAATAAATGCGCCGATTCCTCCAGCGAGCAACTCCCAAGCCCGCGTTGGCGCTAGATAAAAATTAGCTGTAGGGCTGTTTCGCCAGCCCCACTCGCTCAGCAGCAGACTTGCGCTGGCAAGCGTCACAACAAACCAGAATACGCGGGCCTTGCCAAACCGCCATGTTGACACCAAAAACAGCGGAAATAATACGTAATACTGTTCTTCTACGGCTAGGCTCCACGTGTGGAGAAGGGGCTTTAACTCATTGGCGGAATCAAAATAGCCGCTTCCCAGCCAAAACAATATATTCGAGCTGAAACTCGCCGTAGCCACTAAGCTCTGGCTAAAGTCTTTCATTTCTTGTGGGGGGAGCCATGCCCAAGCAAACGGAATGCAGCACAGCATGACTAAGAACAGAGCGGGCAATAGTCGTCGTGCGCGCCGCTCATAAAAACTAATAATACTAAATTTTTGCTGTTCTAGGTCTTCTATGAGGAGGGTGGTAATCAGATAGCCGCTAATAACAAAGAAAATATCCACGCCAACAAAACCGCCATTAAAAAACTCAAATCCGGCGTGGAATAAAATAATGGGGATGACTGCAACGGCGCGTAAGCCATCTATTTCTGCGCGATATTTCAAAATATTATTCCCTTAATAAAGCGCTTAGGTCGATTGCTGTGCGCTAAATCATCGCTTTTTTCTGATCATAGTAACGGCTTCATAATTGTACCTATGGCTGCTGGTTAGACGAATGAATTATTGTTTGGGGCGCGACGAATGTGCGCTAAGTCGCGTATTTTTATCGCTATGACACATTTATGTTAATTTGCAGTGTGAGCATGTCGGCGTGACTGGCTTGTTAGTGTGCGCTTGGTGAGCACTTGCCGTTGCCAGTTTTTTGCTCAAGAAGCGGCCGTTGTCACAATATTTGCTGGTACCGTTGATGCTGTGATTATCTGTATTTTGATGGATTTAAACGCCGGAATTTGTCGTGGCGTGTGCAATTAAAATTGCAGCGAAGGCCGCTGACTATTTGCAAGGGCAGGGTGGTGGCGAGCGCGCCTCATGTTGGGCGTTGGTTGATGGCTTGTCGGCTATGTCACAAATTGTTGGTTTTGTGATGCCACTCGTTGACAAAAAATCAGGTCGTCTTGCGGGCCTGTAGCGTGCAGCTTGGCTAGGTAAAGAGTGGCGGCTGTGTTTTGATTTTAGGCAAAGCAAATGAATTTACTCTGTTTCGCTTTCCGCTAGGTTGGTGTTAATTAGCGCATAGAGCTGCTCGGCAAGGGCTTTGAGTTGCTGGGCATCTTCGACGGGCATGTCTATTTTTCCACTGATATTGTCGGGAATCCGGCGCGCGCGGTCGGCTAGATCCTTACCCTGCTCGGTGAGCACAATTACTTTTTGTCGTGAGTCGGAGCTTGCTTTAACCATGGTCAACAGTTGCTTGCTTTCGAGGCGCTTAAGAATGGGGGTGAGGGTGCCTGCATCAAAGCGGGTGCGCTGTACAAGGCTTTTGATAATGACCTTATCTTCGTCCCAAAGGGCGAGCATCACCAAGTATTGGGCATAGGTTAGCCCCAGCTGATCGAGCAGCGGGCGGTATGCGCGAATCAACGCATTGGTGGCCGAGTACAGTGAGTGGCAAATTTGGTTTTTTAGCTTGAGGGCTGGAATATCGGTCAAGGCTGGTCTCCGAGGTTTAAAATATTTTGCGCGCAAAACATTGACAGGTCAATAATGGCCTGCCATTATTTTGCGCACAAAGTAATTTGGTGGCGGGAATAGATATGAAGGGTAAGGCAATGCAAATCGTCTTAAGCGCTATTGGTATTCTCGTTGTATTGTTTTTGGCGCGAGTGATTATTCAAGGCAATCAGGTTCCCGAATTGGGTGTGCAAGACGGTAAGTTAGCCGCCATTAGCAGTAAGCCCAATAATGTCTCTAGCCAAGTCGACGACCCAGCGAAGAAGGTGGCGCCGCTGCCATTCAAAGATTCCCAAGCAAGTACCCTGCGCGCCCTAAAGACGGCGGTGGCTAGCTACGGTGGTGGCAGCATTGTGGAGGAGTCGGACGATTATCTGTATGTGGTTTTTACCACGTCGTTGATGCGTTACCGCGACGATGTAGAATTTTGGCTTGATACCAAAAACCAGCAGGTGCATTTTCGCTCCTCCAGTCGCGCAGGCTATTCGGATCTAGGTTTGAACCGGGAGCGTTACAATAAATTGGCTGAGCTGTATCGCGAACAGCGCTAAACCTTCTTGCCGCCAAATTAAGGTATTAAAAAAAATTACATTTCCAAAAATCAAAGGAGTAAGTCATGTTAAAAGCACAGTACACCGAGCGCGGACCAATTCCCCAGCAGTCGATTTCTGCGGTTGAATTTGAAGCGCCTGCATTAGCCGAAGATGAAGCGCTGGTAGAATTGATCGCCTCGCCAATTAACCCTTCAGACGTGCTTACTCTCACCGGCGAATACGGCATATTGCCACCCTTACCGGCTATTGGTGGCAACGAGGGTGTGGGTAAAATAGTTAAACTTGGTGGCAAGGGCCCCGCTATTGGCCAAACCGTAATGCTGCCTGTTGGCATAGGCACGTGGGCCACTCACATGGTGTGCAAAACCTCGCAGCTTATTCCTGTACCAAACGAGGCCGACGCCAAGCAGCTGGCAATGATGACCATTAACCCGCCAACTGCACTGCTCATGCTAGAAGAATTTGTAGACCTACAGCCCGGCGACTGGGTTATTCAAAATGCCGCTAACTCGGGTGTAGGCAGTTACTTGGTGCAATTAGCAAAAATTAAAGGCCTTAAAACAATCAACGTGGTTCGCCGCGAATCTGCAGTGGAAGGCGTAAAAGCACTGGGCGGCGATGTGGTGCTGGTAGACGGCCCAGGTCTCGCTAAAGAGGTTGCTAAAATTACCGGCGATAACAAACCGAAACTGGCAATTGATGCCATTGGTGGCGCCGCGACAGATCGCATTGGGGCCTGTCTTGCGGTGAGTGGTACCTTGGTGAACTACGGATTGATGAGCGGTGAGCCCTGCCATTTGTCAGCAAAATCTTTGGTGTTTGGCGATGTTACGCTCAAAGGCTTCTGGCTTGCCCGCTGGTTCCGCACGGCTACACCTGAACAGCAAATGGCGGTATTTGGTAAAATCACGAAATACATTATTGATGGTACGCTAAAATCGAAAATTCATGCCGAATACCCTGTAAGTGAGATCAAACAAGCGGTTGCAGCGGCGGCCGAGGGTGGCCGCGACGGGAAAATCTTAGTAGTCGGCTGAGGTATTAAAATTAGGGGGTGAATAATTTAAAGGCGAGCTGGGCGCAGTTCGCCTTTTTTTAATTATTATCTGATTTTTTGTCTGCTGATCAATAAGCTAGTCGGTTGACTAAGTTGTCATGCTTACATATTTGCAAAGTACATCCGGCTAAGTCTGTGGCGCAATCGAAATACCTTCGTTGCGATCCAGGTGGTTAGCGCCAGTGTTTAGCTATTTGGTGTGGTATCGGTGATGGCTGTTTGGGATGTTTCGGCTAGCTCAAATCAATTTATACCCCCACTTTAAGCCGACTATGATCCGTCCAGCTTAAAATCAGTAACATAAATATCGCACGATAACATCGCTCACTTTTTTGTGTTTCTTTATTGCTAATAATCTGTTTTTAAAGGGATATTTTGGTAATCATCTTTTGTGTGGCTCCAATGTGCAGGCAATAAAAAACCCCAAGTCTTGCGGCTTGGGGTTTGATACTTGGTGGGCCGGCGTCACTTTAATAGCCGTATTAACGCACTGATATTAAAAGGTTTTAAGTTTAAGAGATTAATTTGTGCCCCCATAAGTGCCCCCATAAGTGCCCCCATAAGTGCCCCCAAATTAATTTACTGCAGGCATTTTTGGAATGAATTTATTAGTGGCTCACTAACGAGGGTGTCTGGGTTAAGCGATCTAGTGCGAGCTCAAGTTTGGGCAAGTTGAATATCTTTTGTTTGCGCTTCGCCCACGGCTCACCTGCAGGCCAGTGTTTAACCCCGTCCCAAATAGAATCGACGTTTGGGGCGGCGTGTTCGTGTGTGAGCAGCCAGTCAACGGTAGACAGTAGCTCCATGCCAAAGGGTGATTCAAAGCCGTCGATGAGTTTGGAGGTCTTCTCGAGTGCACTGAGATAGGCCTTGCCTTCGGTTTTAAGGTAAGTCTGAACGACCTCTTTTTTGGCGTCGTTAAACCATATCGAATCAAGAGGGTCACAATCGCTGATTCGCTTCTCGCTTTTTAGGTAGCTGCCATCCAATGCGTCTAATAAATGACGCAGCCGGTCAGCGTAGGGGCCGTAGTAATGTGCCTCAAACTTGAGGTCTAGCGGGTTATCGAGCCCTTCAGATTCAATGGCGCGCTCTAAGAACCACGCCAGCTTCTGGATTTCCATTAAGCTGCATTCCATGCCTAGCACCCAGTAACGACGTACCAATTCCGCAATTAAGGCTCGCGCAGGTGTAAGTGTTTCCACGCCTTTGCTCTTGGCTACATTCTGGTAGCGTGCGCTTGGTTCATAAACGATAACGTTCACGTCTAAGTCGCCAAGAGCTTGATCTATGTGCGGTTTTACATGCGCCCAGTTTAAACCGCCATTGCCAGCGCCAAGGGGCGGGACGGCTATGGAGCGCACTCCGTGTTCGGTTATGAAGTTACGTAAGTCTGCTAAACCGTCGACAATCCACTGTAATTGCGACTTGGCTCGCCAATGTTGTTTGGTGGGAAAGTTGATAATCCACTTCGGCCCCATTAGCTCATTGGTTTCGGTGACAAACACTTTGCCAACCTGAACTTCCTTAGCTTTGCAGGCTGTGGCATAGGCAGCCATATTCGCGGGGAAGCGTTCTTTAAACATCAGGGCTATGCCCTTACCCATAACGCCAACAGTATTCACGGTGTTTACCAGCGCGTCGACGTCTGCATCCAGCAAATTGCCTGTTGTGTAGGTGATCATGACTAATCTCTCAAAAATACCAATTTGGTAAACAGTGTACTTGTAGCGATACGCCAGCAGCCTTGGCCTGCGCTTGTAAGTCTAGCTGTACCTGTGGCGTATAGCATACCGCACCAAGCAGCGCTTGTATTGGTAGGTGTTGATGAATAAGTGCCTCCGCCTGATAGCGTTCTATTTGCTCTGGGTCATCAGGGTTCCGTTTAAAATTACGGACTTGTAGTAGCGGCCAGTCGATTTCAGGTAGCGAGGCTAAGTTATTGAAATATTGAGCTGTTACTGGGTAAGCGTGGCGATCTGTAAAAACAAAGGGCAGCCCCATGGCCGATATTTTGTGAAGATCTGAAACGAGAATGACAATGTCTGGGTTTGCCACCGACCGCACGTCACCGCGCCCTGTGTGAATGTTATACATCATTGGTGAGAAGGGCGTGAAATAAAAAGGTACATAGTCGTTCAACACGCCGCCGGGTGGCAAAGGCACGCTTCTATGCGCTCGGCGGCCTATTAGGTCTTCATTGCCAATGGTCACCCAGTCGTCGAAGTGGGGCGCGCTGTTTCCCGCGTACAGGCCATTGGCCAGTATCCACGGGATGTTCTGGCGATGTGTTATACGCCAGATTAGTGCTTTATCCGCATTTAGGTTCGGGTAATGGCTGGTCATTATTTCACTCGGCTCGCTTCGGTTGTCATAGCTTAACCTTGGTTTGCTGTTTTTTTTGCCTTTCTTGGGGGTGTAGCTGCAGCCCGCTCGGCCTTGATGCGTTCCAGCAGGGCGGCGGCGCTATTGTCGCCGCTGATGAGTTCGGGGTTGTCTTTGCGCCATTGCTCGGTGAGTTCGCCTCTAAAGGCTTTGGCGAGTATCGACTGGGTGAGCTGGTTAACGCGGGTTTGAGCGTTTTTGACTTGCTGCTCGAGTTGGTCGGCGTAGGTGAAGAGTTTTTCTACGCGGCGGACTATTTCGGTTTGTTCTTCGAGGTTGGGTATAGATACAGGATAAGAAAGTATCTGTTTCCCGCTTATGTGTGGAATATCACTGCCAGTTTGATTGGGTATCAAGTAATTGGAGAACGATGGATCTTCCAGAATTAACATTAGAAAATTGGCGTTTAGTCCTCGGAAGTTTTTAAATCGTGCAACCCGTTGCACAAGTAGGCATGGCAAGTCTTCAGGCTTTACGCGGGCTAGTTTTAGACCGGCTGCAACTATGGGGCGATCCATGGCTAGAATAATGTCACCTGCGATTAATCGCAGGTGTTCAAAGGCGCCGACTTTCTCCTCAGGGAAAAACTTGGTTTCTTTCCATCGCAGCGCGCCGGGTTCGATGTTTTGTCCGCGTAGAAGTCGAATTCCAGTTTCTGTAAATTCTTTACTTTTAAATGCATGGCCTATGTCAATATCAGTAAAGTGGGCTAAGGTAGCTACATCTCTTTTGTACTCGACTGCGCCGCGCCACTCCTTAGTCAACTTCCCGCTCACCGCCGCAGCGAGTACGGATTGGCGGAAGCGTTTGAGGGTGGCGGGGATGGCGTCGAGGCGGGCTTTTAGGGTGTCGACCTGAGCCAGTAGTTCGTCGAGTTTGTCGGCGATGATTTTTTGTTCGGCTAGGGGGGGAAGTGAAATTTCGTGCTCTTTTATTAAAGTTTGCGAAATATTTGGCTGTGCCCCACCTTTACTTTTTGCGATAAAAGCTTTTTTTTCATTCTTAAGGAAATAGTAAAGAAATAGGCTTGTTGTAATGCCATTGATTGGATTGCCAACCGCACAGGCTTGGTTTGTCGTCGCGTCTATCCCAAGAATTGATGTCTTACCGATAGTTGCACCATACATTGCAATGGCGACAGAACCTTTGGGGAAGTGTTTTGCACTGGACTTTGCCACCGCAAGTTCTGTAATGAATTCACTACTTTCTCTAATGATTTTAGGGCCGAGGTCGCCGGTTTTTATCCAAGGAATATTGCCGCCGTAGAAAGCGCTGTTGCTACGAGAAGGTGTGCCGCCTGATCCCCAGTTCGCGATTTCACCAAGCGTTGATGTTGGCCAAAAGGTAGTTTGTTCTGGATTCCCGCCTTCGCGGGGATGACCGCTGGGGGGCGCCACTTTTGCATTGCTGTCGGGATTACTCATTAGACCGACTCACTCCCAACACCCAATACATCTTGCAAAAGCTGCTTCTGAGCGTCTGCCTCATCTCCTGCGCCCAATGCCCGCATTAATCCATCCATTTCCCGCAGTGCTTCGGTGAGTTCCGACATGGCTTCTGCTGCCAGTGCTTCTGGCTCGGGCAGATTGGCGGCATCGACGCTGTCTTTGTCTTTTAGCCAGCTTATGTCGAGTGAGTCGCCTTTGGTGTCGCGTATCCAGTCGCGGCTGAATACCCGCCAGCGGCTTTTGGCAAGGTCATCGTTTTCTGCAGCTCCTTCAACGACGTCAGCCTCTTTGGCGTTCCAGCTCCATTCGCCCTCGCTGCGTTTGGAGGTGCCATCGGCTTTTTTGCCAAACACTTTCTCAAAGGGTTTTAGGTGTTCTTCGGTAAAGGGCGTGCGTTTGCCAAAGCTGGGCATATTGGTGCGCAGGTCGTAAACCCATACGTTAGTGGTGCAGTTTTCGTCTTGGAGTTTGTTCTTAGGGTGGCCTTTAGTAAAAAACAGTACGTTGGTTTTAACGCCTTGGGCGTAAAAAATGCCGGTGGGTAGGCGCAGTATGGTGTGCAGATTGCACTTGTTCATTAGGTCGCGGCGCACCTCGTTGCCCACGCCGGCTTCAAACAAAACATTGTCTGGTAAGACCACCGCGGCGCGGCCACCGGGTTTTAAATTGCGATAAATGTGCTGCAAAAATGCCAGCTGTTTATTGCTGGTTTTATAGGTGAGGTCGTCGCGAGTGATGCTGGCATCGCCGCCCTTGGAGGTGCCAAAAGGCGGGTTGGCTAAAATAATGTTGGCCTTGGCGAGATTGGCGCCGACCATACCCAGCGCGTTGCCAAGGTGAACCACGCCTTCGTCGTCGCCTTCCATGCCGTGCAGCAGGCAGTTCATTAAGGCCATGCGGCGGGTGCTGGGCACCAGCTCTACACCGAGAAAGGCTTTGTTGCGTTGAAATTTTTGATCTTTTGCTGGCAGGTTAAATAGGTCGTCGGTGTGCTGTTTAATATAGGCGTCGGCGGCAATTAAAAAACCGGCGGTTCCCGCCGCGGGGTCTTGCACGGTTTCACCGGCTTGGGGCTGAATGCAGCGCACCATGCTATTGATGAGGGCGCGCGGAGTAAAGTATTGGCCTGCGCCAGATTTGGTTTCGCTGGCGTTTTTTTCAAGCAAGCCTTCGTATAAATCGCCCAAGCCATCTTGCTGGGCGCTATACCAGTCGATTTGGTCTAGGGCTTTTACCAGCTGCTCTAGGTGACGCGGCTCGCGCAGTCGGGTTTGAGCGTCGGCGTATACCGCAGAAATTAATAGGTCGTTGTGGACTTGCTTGCCGTTCGCGTCTTTGCCGGAAGACAGCGCCAGCAGTATGCGCTTGTAGTCGTCGAGTAAATTTAAACCCGATTTGCTGTTGAGGTCGGTCCAGCGACAGCCTTCGGGCAGAATGTGAGTTTTGAGCAAGTCAGACTCGGTGTTCTCGTGCACCATTTTCATAAACAGCAGCATCACCAGCTCGGTTACGTAGTCGCTGTAGTTAATGCCGTCGTCGCGGAGTACGTCGCAGAGATTCCAGAGTTTTTGAACAATGTCGTTGTTGGTCATTTACTAGGCCTTAATTGAGAAACAGTGAAACCAGTGCATGGTTAATGTAGTAATTGCTGCGGCCAATTTTTTCTTTGCGAAGTAGGCCAAGTTCCACGAGTTGTTCTAGGTATTTGCTTGCCGTGAGTCTGGTGATTTGCAGGTCGTCCATCATAAATTCGATTTTGGTATAGGGGTGATTGAATAAGTTGTTTAGTAGCTCTTGGCGGTAAATTTTGGGCAGTTCTGTGCGTATTGTGTTTTTGAATTGTGCCATTAGTTGCTTGATTTCGTTCACCAGCCGAATGGTGGTTTGGGCGGTTTGTGACACGCCTTCTAGCATGTAGAGTAGCCACGGCTCCCAATTGTTGTCGTCGCGCACGGCTTGCAGCTCGCGGTAATAGGCGCTTTTGTCTTGAATGATGTAGCGGCTCAAGTACAACACCGGCAGGTCTAACAGCCCCTTGGCCACGAGGTAGAGAATATTAATGATGCGGCCAGTGCGGCCATTGCCGTCGTAAAAGGGGTGAATGCTTTCAAACTGGTGGTGAATGATGGCCATTTTAATTAGCGGGTCGGCATCGCAGAGCTCGTCATCGTTAATGTAGTCGAGCAGGTTGCTCACTAGCCTTTCTACGTCGTTAGGGTCTTGTGGTGGTGTGTAGACGACCTCGCCAGTGAGGGCATTTTTGAGAACAGTGCCCGGCAGGCGCCTAAGTCCGGCGCGGTTCTTCTCGATAATTTCTTGAGTGTCTAAAACGTCGGCCAGTCGGATAATCCCTTTGCCGCGAATACTGCTAAATCCCGCCCTTAGCGCGATAGCGTAATCTTGGACTTCTTTAGCGGCGGGGTTGGTGATGCCCTCATTAAAGAGTGTCGCTTTGAATAGCTCGTCTTGGGTGGTGACAATGTTTTCTATTGCGGAGCTGTCCTTTGCCTCTTGAAGGGTGAGGGTATTAATAAGAATGGCTTCGTTTGGGATGCTTGCCGCAACACCTTTAAGTTCCGCAAGGTAGCGATGGGCTTCCGCGCATTTTTTAAGCACATTGCGGGTTTCCAGCTGCGGCATGTCAGGAAAGGGTAGCGGGGCAATTATCGTTGTCATTGGCAGTCATTATATATGTATAGAATTTTGGATAGTTTATACATATGGAACGTGACATGTATAGAAAGTGTAAAAATTTATGCATGTTTTCTCGTCATGCTTAAAAAATCGCAAAAAATGTACACGTTCTGTCGACGTGCATAAAAAATTGCGTTTTCTATACATATGCTGCATTGCTGTGGATTAAGACGCCGCCCACAGCGCGTCGTTAATGGCGTCGAGTACGGTATCGAGCTGATTATCGAGCACTTTGTCGAATTGCTTGGCGCCGCCTTCAAACGCGGGAATCTGGTTAATGGTGTCGCGGTCGATAATAACTTCGTGGGTGAGCTGTTTGCCAAGCCGAGTTAGCCATTTACGCTGATTGGCTGTCCAGTTGTGCTGGCTAAGAATTTTTTGCACTGCGTTTTGTACCCGCTGCTCAAAAGGGATCATGGCCTCGCCGATGGCGGCGCGGCGAATGTGGCCAATAATGCTGGCGGCAATGTCTTGGTTGGTTTGCTGCCGCCATGCCGATTGCAGGCTGGGTTCGGTATAGCCGTTATTGTCTAAGAGCAGGCGAACGTCTTTGAGTTGCTGGCGGGTTAGGTCGCGGGGCCGGTTAACCACCGCGCTGAGGGCGGCCGAGTCGTTGAGCTGCTGGCGAACAAATTGATTGAAGCTGTCGAGGTAGTCTTGGGGTTTGTCGTAAACCCCGTAGTTTTGCTCCCGCACTAGCAGCTCGTCTTCGTGCTCTGATATTACTGGCATGCGCTCGCTGCCCATAATCGCTTTTACTTGGGCGAGCTGGTCTATAAAGCCACTGTGCTGATTAAGAAAGGCGGCAGCTTGTTTGGGGCCGAGGCTGTGCAGATGTTGGTGGAGTTTGGCGGGTTCAATCCCCCAGCTGTATTGCAGCTCATCTAGCTTTTGGCGCAGCTGTGGCTTGGTCTCGGCTTTCTTTTCGGCTTTGCGCAGCACTTGCATCACTTTTTGGCCGAGCTGGCTCAAAACGGTGTCGGCGTGACTGCTGTCGTGTGCTTCGCCGGGGGCGTTCAGGCTTTGTTCTAGTTTGTCTGGGTCGGTCAGCTCGTCGCAGAGTTGTTCGAGGGTGATGTTGGGGTTGCGCACTAGCGGCTTCATGGTGGAAACCTCCTGTAGCGCTGCATAGATACCAACGGGATCGTATATGCGGAACACGGTTTTGCCAATGTCGTCGCAGCGGCGAGTAGCGCGGCCCACCATTTGCTCGTAAAGAATGCGTGAGCGCACTCGGCGCATAAATACCAAGTGGGCGATTGTAGGAACGTCGATGCCGGTGGTCAGTAAATCGACGGTTATCGCGATATTGGGGTAGCGCTCGTTTTTGTAGCGGCGAATGAGCTGGTCAACTTTGTCGCTTTGGCCGGTAATTTTGGCGACGGCGGCTTGGGGGTAGTCGCCGTTGTACATATCAACAAAGGCCTCACCCAGCAGCCGTTTGACCATGTCGGCATGAAGGTCGGTGGCGCAGAAGATTAGGGTCTTTTCATCGCCAAAGGGGTCTAGCTCTTGCACCAGCTGTTGGCAGATGACGTTGTTGAAGTTCTCGCTGATCACGCCGCGATTAAAGGCGTCGACCTCAAATCCTAGGTCGTCTTCTAATTCAGAGGCTTCTACTTCGCCGGTGGCGGTGTTGATTGCGCTGACGGTGTCGCCTTTTTCAAACTTAATGCCGTTCTGGCTGAGTAAGGTTTCGTAGCGAATCGGCGGTTCGTGGTCGATTAGCCAGTCGTCGGCGACGGCTTCGCGGTAGGAGTAGGTGTAGACCGGTTTGCCGAAAATGTCGCTGGTGTGTTTGGCGGGGGTGGCCGTGAGTCCGACCTTGATAGCATCGAAGTAATCTAATACGCGGCGGTAGCTAGACAGGTATTGGCTGGTGTCGCGCAGCGCGAGTTCACCTTCGGTCATCTCCTGGTCGAGGGTATAGCCGCGATGGGCTTCGTCAATGATGATGCAGTCGAACTGGTCAACCGGTGGAGGGGTGTCGGACATAAATATCCGTTTCACCATCGCTTGCACCGTGGCCACCTGAATGCGGGTCTCGGCCTCGGCGGCCATGTCACCGAGTTCTTTTATATTGTAGATTTTGCTGAGGGGTTGATTCTGTTCCAGCGGCGCTTCATTGAATGCGTCGATAGCTTGCTGACCAAGGGCGCTACGGTCGACTAAGAACAGAATACGTTTGAAGCGCTCTGCTTTGAGAAAACGGTACATCAAACCGATGATGGTGTGGGTTTTACCGGTGCCGGTGGCCATCGCCAGCAGGCATTCGCGCTGATCGCGTTCTAGGGCGGATTCAACAGCGACAATGGCCTTTTCTTGGTAGTCGCGTAATTTTAAGTAGGTGAAGCCTTCGTTTTGCAATATTTGCTGGGCTTTGTCCTTGTCTCTAGCGAGTAAGTCTAATAGGCCTGAGGGGCTGTGGAAGCTTTGCAGTGCGCGGCTAAGATTGCTGGTTTCTCGTACATCGCGAAACCATGTGCCGGACTGTTCTTTCAGTTGTTTGATGTATTCGCGGCCATTGCAGGAGTACACAAAGGGGATTTGATAATGGCCGTCGCTTTCGTCTGGCCACGCGATTGTGCGACCAGCGAGTTGCCATGCTGGTGTTACCGAGGCATCGGGTTTAAAGCCTTTGGCATAGCGCTCGGCTTGGGGAATCATGCCCGCGACGTTTTTGTTTTCTCGTTTGGCTTCCACTACCGCGATGGGCGTCAATCCAACAAACAAGATGTAGTCTGCTGGGCCAGTTGCGGTTGGCCATTCAGCGATGGCTTTGTTCTTGCCTTTCTCAGGTCGAGCTCCTGATTTATATGTTAGCTCTTGAGTGTCTGCCTTCCAGCCTGCATCGATCAGCAGTTGGTCGATAAGCACGCGGGTGAGTTCTTCATCCAACACCAGTGTTTTGCTGGCAGATTGGGTTTTGTTGAGAACTGACTGACGCTGTTTTTCTATTGGTGCGGTGTTGGTGGCGAGCTGTTCTTTTAGTGCGGTGATCTGCGCTTCAAACTTTGTTCTTTGCGCGGCAAGCGCCTGTTCCGCTGCCTCGGCCTGCTGCTTAAAGTGCTGGGCCTCTTCGTCCATCAGTTCGGCAAGCTGCTGGTATTCGGTCTTCTCCTGCTCTAGCAGGGCATCACGTTGCTGTTCGACATCATGCTGACCCGCTTTGCTGCTTAGTTCAGCATTGAGCTGATCGATGTGTATTTGCAGCTCACGGAGCTTCAGGCTTGGGTCTTGTGGCGCGATAAAAGCCCCAGCTTTAAATGCGCTGCCTTGCTTGCCAAAGGACTTGTGATACCAAATGGCGAGCTGCCGAGCGACCTTCAAGCCCTGCATCGCTTCTCGGTGCTGGGTTTGAAACTGGTGGGTGGCCTTGTTGCCCTCGATGCGCAACACATGGAAGAGGTTGCGTACATCGGGCTCTAGGCTAATGTCGCGATTCAAACGAAATAACAGATTGGCTTGACTGGTGGTGTCGTCAAAGTCGATACCGGCACGCAGAGACACGTCTTGGGCAAGGGCTTCGCCAAACTGACGTAGTTTAATCAGGGTGGTGTTTGGGTCAGCATAGAAGGCATTTTCAGCAGTGGCGGCAAGCTGAATTAGGATGGGGTCGTGTTCGCTAAGAAAGGCGAAGTTGCTGCTCTGTGGCGCGTCTGCTGCTATTGCCATTATTCCCTCAGTACGGGTATTTATGCTTACTTCCGTGTTCTGGCCTCGACTATAGGCGAATCCCTTTACTGGAACAAATATTTACGAGACCTTGTGAGCACTGTACTGACATCTTGGTGACGTGATAGTCGGTAGCGAGGTTTTTGCGATCTGTGCTTTTTGCAAAACAAGAAAGTTTGAGGCAAGTTACTTTTGATATATTTCTATTTTAAAAAGGGCAATAAAAAACCCCAAGTCTTGCGACTTGGGGTTTGATACTTGGTGGGCCGGCGTCACTTTAATAGGCTAATTAAAACATTGAATTTTAACAGTATATTTATTTTTGTATTTAAATGTACCCCCAAATATACCCCCTGTACATCAGCGCGAGGGGCAGGGCAGGGGGTGATATCAATAGCCCCAGACAACATAAATTA
Source organism: Zhongshania guokunii (assembly GCF_040892635.1). Classification (NCBI taxonomy): domain Bacteria; kingdom Pseudomonadati; phylum Pseudomonadota; class Gammaproteobacteria; order Cellvibrionales; family Spongiibacteraceae; genus Zhongshania; species Zhongshania guokunii. Next base: position 32,807 of record NZ_JBFRYA010000017.1, read on the forward strand.
AGTTAGTATAATTACCCTGTTGTAGGAATTATGCTTACCATCCTCAAAAGCTGAGCATTGGAATACGGGTATAAGATAGATTAGAACTCTTTAAAACCAAATGGATATGGAGATAAAGAAATACAAATGAGCTCACCTTATCGAAGTAATATGGAATATGCTCGATCTCTCCAAGAGAAGTACGAGTATTATCAGGTCGGTTTAAATTTCACTCTGCTAGGCTTATCGATCCAGACGGCACAATTTGGTGAGCATAAAATACCAATTCTTTTTGAGCTATCCGGCTGGAGTTGCCTATTGGTCGCTGGTGTAATTGCGCTTCTTCGGTTTCGAATGCAGCCGGTTGGTCATAAAAATGCAGCCTTATTGCAACGGAATCGCTCAATGTTGCAAAGTTTTAAAGAAAGAGCGCAGGGCGGAAGTCGAGAGGTTTTGTTGTCAGACACCGAAGAATTAATTTCGATCGATCAAGCAATTATAAAAATCGAAGAATCAATTTCTAAAAATGAGCCGATAATTCAAGATTTGGAAAGCACCTTAATACTGCAAGCTCGCTGGCACACATCGTTGTTTATTGGCGGCTTTATATTTGTTTTTCTTGCAAGGGGTTATGAGCCAGCAATTAGGCTGTTCGCAAGTTAAACGACTAATTCGAAGCAGGTGATACAAACAGGGGCGGCGATTGTGAAAGAAAAAATTGCGATAGGGATAGGTATTGTCTCTTTTGGATTCATCGATTATGGATTAGGCCTTCTTGCAGATATTCTAGGCTTACCTAGGTATTTTGATCTTGGCGACGGCGCGATAGTGACAAGAGGTTCGGGCCGCTATTCGTACGATCAAGAGACCATAGGCGGAAGTACCGATATTAGCTATTATTTTCTATTTGTTAGTGCAATGTTTGCTTGGAGGGTTTACCACTGGGCTCTCTCAGGGAAAATTCGTGGCAACATACCATTAGAAAGTCGTATCACGTGGTCGTTTTGGTTTTTTGGCATGACTGCCTACATTGTTGTGACAACTCCAATATGGAAAATAGATATGCCGAGCATAGTGCAAAGACTAGTTGTATTGATCTGTGCTGGAGGAATAGCATGGGTCGCATATAATAAGCATGGTAAGGTTATGATGAATATACGGAGCTCTGACGGCAATGATGCCAAATAATAATTAACCATATTGAGGCTCTCCATTCGTCACGAGTAGGGGGTAAACATCAGGTCAGAAATTATTTATGACAACTCTGGATTTCCTGCTTTTAATATTTGCTACACCAGCATTGATTGCATTAGTAGCGCTAATTATCATGCTATACCGAGGGAAATCTAGCATGATCTTTCGGTTCACAAAGTTTGGGAAGCTTTTAATATTAGAGAAAATATTTTTCATCCTTGCGGGATGTGGTCTGATTTTATGTTTCTATGCCGGGGCGGAAGTTAGCTTGCGGTGGGTTCCAGAAAGTTTTGGTATAAAAACTGATGTAGGTGATTTTGTCCCACTCTCGGCTCTTTTTGCAGGCGCATTTAGTGTCTTTGGCGGAATCGCGTTACTCAGTGTATCTATCGAGGCGGTTAGAACATCCATATTGCAAAAAATCAAGCTAGAAGAATTTAAGCTTATAAATGATGCTCATAGATTCCAGTCTAATATTTTAAACACCCAAATGTTTCGTGATGAGTTAAAGACCGCAATAGCGAAACTCGAGAGTGACAACCCCCAAATCAAAATTCTTCGTGATGGTATAGTTAGATCATTTGAAGAAGAAAAGCGCGACTCTCTTAATAGGGTTCTAAGCCTAATCGATAATTGATAATCATTATCATGTAAAAAAGTCTGCCGCGCCGGTCTTGCACAACTAAGGTTGTAGAGATTTACTCCCCCCTCCCTCTTTTGAGCCAGACAACCGGGCACCCCTTTAGGGGGGTGTCCTGTGTGTCTTCTAGGCTAGCTGAGCCGACAGGACATATATAGCTAAATGTCCGCTTGTCCGCTATCAATGCCTTTAAGCCCGACAATGTCTTTGATCAACATATCAGAAGGCCATAGCTCTGCCAGCTTTGAGGTGACGGGCCAATACTTTTCATCAACAACTGCAAGGCATCCTTGGTCTATCAATTTAGTCACACTGCGAAGAAATGCTCTTTGGCGTGCATCGGCACTGCCATCGACTGCATCGTAAAATTCCTGCCGAAACTCTCTTTTGCTTAATGGAATAAACAACCCAATTTGCAATGGCCAAGAGACTAATGCTTCTAGTGCTGCGCGTAAATGCCCAGTTAATCTGGGTGGACTCTCATTTGATCCCACACTAAATCCAATCACATCAAATACAATTGATGTTTCCCGGTCACCATCATCTTTGCGCCAATCTAACTCCACTTCCTTCACGTCAAAGGAAAGGCTGTCAGGTTTAGGGGCATCTTTCATTTTTTCACACGAAACGATTCGACCACCTGCTTGGGAGCTCTTTACGATATATTCAATATCTGCCCCGGCTCTCATTGCGCTCGATCCCCGAGCCCGGCCACCTTCAGCGTGGCCGGAGTGGTGAACTGTAAGCACCGTTGAATTAAACGTATCCTTTATTCTATCGGCGGCCTGTAGATATAAGCCTACGTCCTTTGCAGAGTTTTCATCACCGGCTCCGAAGTTTCTGTTCAGCGTATCAACCACCACCAACGCAATGTCCCCATACTTTTTTCTGACCTCATCAAGTGATGCCATTACATCATTAAACACGATTGGGTCAAGAAGAGCGGCGCTAGTGTCAGATACGACCAATGGAGAGTTACTTAGGTCAACTCCACGGTCAATAGACCACGCCATCAATCTCCGTCTAATGCCGTGATGCCCCTCGCCAGCGATAATTACAACAGTCCCCTTGGTAACACGTTTGTCATACCAATCGCCCCCTGTCGCGACAGAGCAACACCAGTCAATGGCAAGCAGTGACTTGCCAGTACTAGGAGCGCCAACCATGAAAACTACTGACGCTGGCATCACCCAATCCTTTATTAGCCAGCGTAGCGGCTTTGGTTCGCGCAATAGCTCCGATACCGGGCTGAAACGAAAAGGTCTGGATTCATGATGCGTTGATGAATGCGTGAATATTTTACTCAGTGGGTTTATCCACCCCCGTTTTTTTGCCTCTAAAAATACAGCCTCATAGCCAGTTCGGGAGGGTGCGAAGCTAAGCCACTTTTTATTAGCTTCGGCAGCGTTGTATTTTTCGTCAGTCTTAGACCATTCAATCCAAAGCTTGCGGCCGGCATCCCCGATTGAAGCTAATGCCATACCCAGTTTTACCCAAAGACCATACTCATCTGCGGGAATATGATGCAGCGCTGACTTGAGGTGGCTCTTTTGCTCTTCAGTAACAGCCCATCCAGTGTTGTCCCAATCATCGTCGGTTGAGGTAGCCCCAGTTTTTTTGAAATTGGGAGAATGCTTAGGTCTAAGTACGCTCTCAACATAGCTGGATATATCCGCTACATCACCACCAACGTTTTTGCCCGTAAAAGTAAAAAAGCGACTCCCACTATAGGCCTCGATACCTGTCGTGTTACTTGCTAATGGCGGAAATGATTTCCCTAAGCCTATAGCGTGAAATCCATCCCCAGAAGGAGATTTTTCAATATAGCCCGGCATGCTTTTAGCCAGCAAGGCAAGATCGGGATTAGCGCTGACATTATCCAGATCGATCCCCTGCCACCGCTTACCACCATCAAGGCCCAAGGCGAACCCCAAGCCATTATATTTTTTAGGGTTCATTTTTAAGACTGTAATGGCATCAGAAAATGATGCCATTAACGATATATCTAAATTGCTATCCAAGGGGCCTGCGCGACGGTTCCCATTTGCATAATAGGGAACCTTTCTCGGCTTTTCCCCTTTGGCTTCTTCACTCCTCCATAAGAGCCAGCGCTTTGCTTCTTTCATCTCTTTGGGTGTGTTTTTTTCTAGTCGTTCTACTATTGCGCTCACTACTCACCACCTCCATGTTGTGCGGCAGTAATACGGTCATCTATCCATTTATCGATGCTTGACTCAACCCATGCCACAGTGCGTCCCGCTAAAGGAATTGGGGCTGGGAAATCGGATGACTGGATCAAATCGTAAATGGTACTGCGAGCAAGGCCTGTGCGGCTTATTACCTGTGGAAGCCTTAGGAGATTTGTTCGGTTTGATTGTGACATGCTGGTATTCCTCGTTGGTTTGTGAACTCCAGCGGAATACTAATTATCTGCAAATTGTAAAGATAAGACGTAAGAAATCTGTTTTATTCTTTTACGTATTTGACGTCCCTAAATCCGTAGTGTGGTCATGGTTTTCGACCGCAGCGTTCGCTACGTTATTCATCGCAGTCTTAATTTGGCGTTCGGGAAATTCGCCGTTGATGTTAAGGATATACTTTAGCCAGTGATCTACTATCGAATAGAACTTTGAGGTAGGGGAGTATGATACATTTTGCTCTTCGCCATAAATCTTAGGAAATTCCCTGACGATAAAGTCCAGTGCAAAGGTATAGCGAGTAGAAGTAGCGCTCCCTCTTCCCGCTTCGGGAAATGTGCTCAGAAATTCGTCAGTGGACTTAATATATTTTTCCAGCGTAGTAAGCTCAAGTCCCGATGGGAACGCTTTAAGTACACCGGCAGTGATAGGATCCATATCCATCATCACTGAACGTGCTTGCTTTAACTTAGCTAATAATAACGCTAAGTTTTTTTTGATTTTGGAAATATTGGCAATGTCTGTGTCATTTCTAAATAGTTGGCGTTTAGTCGCTTCGACCAACATGCGCTCGACAGCCGGTAATTTGGCATCGTCTTGAACCACAATAGATAGGTTTGAACGTTGTTGCTCACTAAATTTGAAGTCAATAGCATTCCAGTCAAGCATTACCCAAACCGCACTGGCACAACATTGCCCCTAAGTGCTTGGATTTTCAGGTTTTCTAAATAGTCAGCCCAAGCCTGCATCATCTTTTTCCGTTCAGGTAGGTGGGCGGTGCGGTTATAGGCTCTGCCGTGAACATCCTTAACTGCGTGAGCTAGTTGATGCTCTATCCAATCCGGTCTGAAATGTAGCTCTTCGTCTAGTATCGTTCGTGCCATAGCGCGAAAGCCGTGGCCGCACATTTCCTCTTTTTCGATCCCCATTCGGCGCATGGCTGAGAGTATGGCGTTGTCGCTCATCGGGCGGCTAAGTGTCCTAGCGCTGGGGAATACGTATTCACTTTTACAGGTGAGTGGTCGCAGTTCCTGCAGTATGTCTACCGCTTGTTTGCACAAAGGCACGATATGCTCTGATTTGGTTTTGGTGACGTAGTAGCGCCATTCAGCCTTATCGAAATCCATTTCAGCCCATTTGGCGTTGCGTAATTCGCCGGGACGAACAAAGGTGAGTGGAGCAAGGCGTAGGGCCGCGTTTACGACGGCGGTTCCCTTGTAGCCATCTAGGGCGTTCAAGAGGGGGCCTACTTCTTTAGGGTCAGTGACTGCTGCACGGTGCTTCTTGATTGGATTGGCTAGGGCGCCGGATAAATCTTGTGATGGGTCACGTTCACATCGGCCTGTTGCCACACCATAGCGGAATATTTGGCCGGCAATCTGTTTTGTGCGTTTTGCTGATTCGAGGGCGCCACGATCTTCAATCTTTCGTAATACCGCTAGTAGCTCGGGAGGGGTGATCTCATTCAGCGGTCTGATGCCAAGCTGAGGGAATAAGTCTCGGGTCATCATCCGCTCGACTTTAGACCAGTGATTTTCAGCCCAAATAGGCTTTTGCTTGCTGAACCATTCTAAGGCGACAAGCTTGAAGCTATTTTCGGCGGCGGTGCTCCCTGTCAATTTGATGGCTTTGCGTTGGGCTGATGGGTCGATGCCGCTACTTAGTAAGTCTTTTGCATCTCGGTGCTTGGCTCGTGCAGATTTTAGCGATAGGTCTGGATACACCCCTAGCGCCAATAGCTTTTCCTTGGTGAAGTATCGGTATTTGAAGCGCCAATACTTTTTCCCATTGGGGTTAACCAGTAGAAACAGTCCACCCCCGTCGCTTAGTTTATAAGGGCTGACCTTCGGTTTAGCTTCTTTGACTGCAGTGGCTGAAAGCTTCATTGGCTACCTGAGTTTGGGGGTATCAACTATTGGTGGTGTCGATATACCCCCAGTTATACCCCCTTTTTAGGCCGGATTGCAATAGATCCCCTAGGACGCCTGCAGACCGTTTAGGCACAAAAAACCCCAGATTTACTGGGGTTTCAGGCCTTCCTTGGTCTCCCTTGGAAGTATTTTTGGTGGAGCCGGCGGGAATTGAACCCGCGTCCGCCAGTCCGCTGCTTAAGGCTCTTCACATGCTTGGTTTCCGTCAATTAATTTAGCCGCAAACAGCCCGACGGGCAGGACGTAATTGGCGATTCTGATAAGGTGTTTCGCGGCTCGGTCTCAGACATACCTTACTCGCTAGCTTGTTCTATATGACAGTCGCGTCCCATTTACAAGCATCTGGTAGCGACCGCTAACCGGGGTTTAAGCGGCTAGAGCGTAGTTGTCGTCGTTGGCAACTATTAGGTTTACAGCTTTGGATTAACGTGATTCGCTGTCATCACGGCATGCACCATAAGTTTTGTAACCGGCGTCGAATCCAAATCGGCCCCAGAGGGTGGATTGTACTCCTTTGGACCGGTGACGACTAGGATTGTTCGCTGTGGTTTTGTCGGATGCTTAGTTTTATGTTTAGACTTTTGTTAAGTAACTCGGCTTCGTCGTCTAAATCAGCGGCGATGAGCGGGTTGGCTTGCAGCCAGTCTTCGGGAATACTCAGGTTGAGTTTGGTGGCGTCTTTGCTGCTTAGGGTGATGGTGTCGGGCAGTTGTTTGGCTTGGCGACGCCGATAGAATATACATGCTAGGCGCAGTACGCAGACCAGCGGCCAGTCGGCGGTAACGCCGTAGCTAGGGCTGCCCACTGGCTTGGGTTTACGGCGGTGGTTGGCAACTAAAAAGCTGAGTCGGGCTTGTTCTTGCCGCGAGAAGCCCGGCATGTCGGCGTTACCGAGAATATAGGCGCCGTGCTTGTGGTAGCCGCCGTGGGCAATGGCAAGGCCCAATTCGTGCAGTTGGGCGGCCCAGCGTAATAGCGGGTCTGCTTCTTGGTCGGGGGTGGTGATGTGTTGGGCTACGGCGGGCAGCCAGCGGGCGCAGAGCTCCGCTATGCGGTTGCCCTGAGCTGCGTCGATGCTATATTGGCTAATTAGTTGTTTGATGGTGTCTTCGCGTTTGTCGCGGTGGTGAAGGCGTCCGGCGAGGTCGTGAACAATGCCTTCGCGAATGGCGTAATTAGAGACGTGCAGGCCTTCCATGTCTAATTCTTCGAACAGGGCGTAGAGCACGGCAAAGCCGCCAACAAAAACGTCGCGGCGGTCTTCACTCAAGCCTTTTATGTTTAGCTCGCGGCTATTGCTGGCACTGAGTACTTGGTTTTTTAGCTGCTCTACGCCGGAGGCAGAGATGTAGCCAGCATCACTTAGCTCTTGGTCTGCCAGAATTTTACCAATACTGCGAATGGTGCCTGAGGAACCAACGGCTTCTTGCCACTGTCCACGGAAGGGTTCAACGTAGGGGCCAATCATCTGCCGCGCGGCGTTAACTGCTTTTTTGAAGGATTTTTCGTTGATGTCGCCATTTTTGAAATAGCGCATACTGAAGCTGACGCAGCCCATGGGGAGGCTTTCGAGCTGGCGTGGGGTGTTATTACCCACCACAAGCTCGGTGGAGCCGCCGCCAATATCGATAACAAGGCGATGTTTTTGTTCTGGGGCAAAGTCGTTGGCTACGCCGAGGTAGACGAGGCGGGCTTCTTCGGTGCCTGAGATGATGTTGATAGTTAGGCCGAGCACGGCTTCGGCCTTGGCCATAAACTCGACGGCATTGCTGGCTGCACGCAGGGTGTTGGTGCCGACTACGCGAATTTGCCGGCGTGGAACACCGCGCAGGCGGTCGGCCATTTTGGCGAGGCTGTCTAGGGCGCGGTCTTGGGCTTCGTCGCTGAGCCGGCCGTCGTCGTCGAGACCCGCCGCCAATCTAACCATATCTTTATGGCGGTCGATGACGCGAATTTTGTTGTCGCTGAAGCTGGCAATGAGAAGGTGGAAGCTGTTGGAGCCAAGATCCAGTGCTGCGTAAGAGTCGCTATTTTGAGCCATGTTAGTATGAATTCCCTATTGGCTGCTCAGTGTATCGGCTGAGCCAGCGAAAATCGACACTGGGTTTGCGTCATAAAAATGACATGGCGCATCGCTACACTAGCGTGTATTTTTTTTGATAGATTATTTAAATGGATTATTTGAAGGGTGGGCAGGGCGTGGATAGTACATGGGTTGCCAAAGAGTTGAGTTGGTTGTCGTTTAATGAGCGGGTATTGCAGGAGGCTGCAGACCCGAGTGTGCCGATTATTCAGCGCATCCGTTATTTAGGTATTTTTTCAAATAACCTTGATGAGTTCTTTCGAGTGAGGGTGGCAGACGTGCGCCGCTTGGCGGCGTTTTCACCCGCGTCTAAGCAAGATGAATACAAAAATCTGCTTGAGGAAATTCGGCAGAAAGTACTTAAATTGCAGCAGCGTTTTGACGCGGTATACCGTGAAAATTTAAAAGAATTGCGGCGCCGTAAGATCTATCTGATCAACGAAAAGCAGTTAGATGAGGCGCAAACCAGTTATGTGCGCTCTTACTTTCACTCTCATATTCAGCAGGAATTGGTGCCGATTATTCTCGACGATGCCAATCCTATCCCTGAATTAAATGAATCCTCTATTTATCTTGCGATTCGCTTGGGCTACGAGACTCAGACCCGCTTTGCATTGCTGGAGATTCCCACCTCGCGGCTTGATCGTTTTATTCGCATCCCTGGCCGCAAAGGTAAGCGTGGCAAGGTCCTAATTTCTTTAGAAAATATGATTCGGGTGTGTCTGCCCGAGGTGTTCAGGGGGATTTTTCCCTTGGAAACGTCAGATGCCTACACTATTAAGCTAACGCGTGACGCTGAGCTGGAGTTGAGTGAAGAGGTGACCCACACCTTTGTTGAGAAGATGACTCAGAGCCTAAAGCGTCGTAAAAAAGGCGATCCAGTGCGCTTTGTGTACGATGCAGCGATGCCCAATGACTTACTGGATTATCTCGTTAAGCGTATGGGGCTGGGCAAACTCGATTCTATGATCCCCGGTGGGCGCTACCACAATTCCAAGGACTTTATGCGCTTTCCCAATTTGGGGCCAGCGTATTTGGATGCCAAGTCGCGGGCAACTATACCAGTGCCCGTAATTGACCGAGCAGCGAATATTTTGAGCTGCCTGCGCGAGCAAGATATTTTGCTGTATTACCCCTATCACAGTTTTAATTACCTGACCGATTTGCTGAAAACAGCGGCGATCGATCCCGCAGTGAAAAGTATTAAGGCTAGTCTGTACCGGGTGGCGTCTAACTCTCATGTGGTTGATGCGCTGCTGAATGCCGTGGCCAATCACAAAGAAGTAACAGTGGTTGTTGAGTTGCAGGCCCGCTTTGATGAAGAGGCGAATATCGCGCTGTCGCAGCGTTTAACCGACGGCGGCGTGAATGTTATTTTGGGCGTGCCAGGTTTAAAGGTGCACAGCAAACTGATTTCGATTGTGCGCCAAGAAGGCAGTGTGCAGCGCTATTACAGCCATGTGGGTACTGGTAATTTCAACGAAAAGACTGCCACGGTGTACACCGATTTTAGTTTGCTCACCTACGACCAAGCGATTGGTGACGAGGTAGCCAAAGTATTTGATTTTATTGCCTTCAACTATAAGCGTCATGAGTTTAACCATCTTGGGGTGTCGCCGCTGAATAGCCGTGAGCGCTTGCTGGGCTTGGTTAAAGAGGAGATTCAAAATGCTAAAAAGGGTAATGAGTGCGGCATCACCCTTAAGTGTAATAATTTGGTCGACCGCGAGCTAATCGACCTGCTCTACGAGGCCAGTGCGGCTGGGGTGCCGGTGCGCTTAATTGTGCGCGGCATGTGTTCCTTGGTGCCGGGGGTGGCGGGGCTGAGCGACAATATTGAGGCGATTAGCATTGTTGACGGCTTCTTAGAGCATCCACGGGTGTATATTTTTCGCAATAATGGCGAGCCCCGCTATTTTATTTCCTCGGCAGATTTAATGACCCGCAATATCGATTTTCGAGTTGAGGTGACTTGCCCTATTTACAATAAACCTTTGCAGGATATGTTGCAGACGATTATTGATTTGCAGTGGGCCGACAATGTTAAGGCGCGGATAATTGATGCTTCGCAAAGCAATGCGTTTCGGGTGCGTAAGAAGAGTGGAGGTAAAATTCGTTCGCAGGATCAGACCTATAAGTTTCTGAGCACGGGTAAATTGCCGCGCTTGGCGCGCTTAGACTATCGCGCCAAACCGAAGTCTCCAAAAAAGAAACACAAGAAATAAGGTGTGCGGCGCTTACTGCGAAATAATCAGTAATTCGCCGCTGAGTTTTTTTGGACTGTAAATTTCGCGGCTGACGAGTTCAGCGCCAAAGGCTTTTTGGCAGCGTTTTGCCAATTTATGGAATGGTGGGCGACCGGGGTCGGCAATAATAATTTTGCCCACACCGGCTTCGTGGGCAGCGCTTATGGCGGAAAACAAGGGTTTAACTAAGGTGTCCCAGAAACAAATGTCGCCGCCGAGCATCAGGCTGTGACCCTTTAGATCTTCAGTTTTAAGATGTTCGTAGCGGGCAGTGCGCGTCTTGATTTTGACATCATTGAGTAGGGCGTGGGCGTCGAGGTAGGGAAATACGTGCTCGTCGGCGTCTACAGCGGTCACTTTTGCCTTGAAGTGCTGCGCGCAGGAAATTCCTAAAATACCCCAGCCACAGCCGATTTCCATCATTTTGGCCCGTTTTTTAGGCGGGTTTTCCAGCAGGTAATCCATTATTAAAAAAGACGAGCCCCACACCTGGTAGCCGTGAATCTCTGGCCCAGGTAAATTACGCTGCATACGTCGTATTAGTTTGTGGCTTTTTTTGAGAATGAGAACGTCGTTAACAATGTTAATGTCTTTTAACGCTGAGCTGTCGGCCATTGTTTGGGCGCATCCTGTGCTGTGTGGTCTCGCTAGCGGAATTGTTTGGGGCGAATGATTTCAATGAGCTTGGCGCTATCGGCGCGCAGTTGATCCCAGTACTCGATATTAATTTCTAGTTCCATAAAGGTACAGGTGCCGACGTGGCCAATTTTGCCATCGTATAAATAGTTGGCAAGGTCAGCAAGTGCAGGGTTGTGGCCAATAATAAGCGCGTTACTTTGGGTTTGCGGTAGGTCTTTAATCCAGGCGAGGAGTTTTGGCGCCTCAAAGGTGTAGAGAGCCTCGTCGTGGACGATATCAGCGGCATCTAAAATGCTAGAGTCGGCCTGAAAGCGCTTGAGGGTTTCCTGCGCGCGCTTTGCAGTGCTGCAGTACACATAATTAAAGATGTGTTCGCGGCGCTGGATTTCGCTAGCAATGAGTTGGCAGTCGCGCTTGCCACGTTTGGTGATCGGTCGCTCAGCGTCACTGAGTTGGTCATCATCCCAACCTGATTTAGCGTGGCGCAGCAAATAGAGAGTTTTCATTGGCGTTGGGTGCGATGCTCGGTTTAGGAGTTATGTGCGCGGACAATGCGCATTTTCTGGCGTTCCCAGTCGCGGTTCTTTTCAGACTCGCGCTTGTCGTGATCTTGCTTGCCTTTGGCCAGTGCAATTTCTGCTTTGACCATGTGCTTTTTCCAATACAAGGCGGTGCACACGCAGGTGTAGCCTTTCTGCTGCACGGCCTCCTCTAGCTTGCGCAGTTCTTTTGCGTGTAGCAAGAGCTTGCGAGTGCGGGTTGGATCGGTCACATAGTGGGTAGACGCACTGAGTAGCGGCGAAATATGACCGCCCATCAGAAAGGCCTCGCCGTTCTGTAGTATCACGTAGGTGTCGACGATCTGGATTTTGCCTTGTCGCAGGCTTTTGACCTCCCACCCCTGCAGTACTAAGCCTGCTTCAAACTTGTCGGTAAGGGTATAGTCGTGCCGCGACTTTTTGTTTAGTGCGATCGTGCTGCTGGTGTTTTTTGGTTTGTTTTTACTCATGGAGCCGATTATAGAGGGAGTTGCTGGCAAAACCTATTGGCCTCAGGTAAAAAGACCCCTGCTTTGCAGAATTGATGTTGGCGGCTTATGGTTTTAAAGAAACGAAAAATACAGGGGATCTGGTCTAGCCGCTGGACATTTCTTGCTGCCGCCACCGGTTTGGTGGTCAGTTTAGGTAACTTTTGGCGCACGCCACAAGAGCTTGGGCATAATGGCGGCGGTGCATATCTGCTACTTTATCTTGGCTTTGTGGTGTTGGTGATGCTCCCCATAGCGGTGGCGGAGGTGCGTATTGCGGTACGTGCGCGCGGCAACCCTATTCATGCCATTGACCAGTTGGCGCATTATGCCAAGGCGAGCAAGCACTGGTCATTAGCCGCTCAAATAGCCTGTATTGCGGCGTTGATGCTGGCGGCCAATTACGCGGTAGTGTCGTCGTGGCTATTGGCCTATGTTGCCAAAATGTCGACTGGGGTAATGGATGGCGCTAGTCTGGATGTGGTTGCCGCTGAGTTAACCGGCTTACTCGCGGCGCCAGAGCAAATGCGATTTTGGCAGCGAATATTTTTGGTGGCGGCAATATCGCTGTCGGCCATGAACGTGGTGCGGGGTATGGCGGGGGTGCTACGGGTACTGCTGCCGGTGCTGTTGCTGGTGCTGCTGAGTATTGTCTATTACAGCTACGCCTTGGGAGACTTCACATCTGCCTTGCAGTGGATGTTTACTCTGCGGGTAGAAGATTTGAGTTGGCGAGGGGTATTCTCGGCCTTGCAGCACGCGTTTTACACTCTGAGCATTGGTACTGGCGCATTAATGGCCTACGGCGCGTATTTCCCCTCTGGGCGCTCTATTTCTCGGCAGTTGATGGCCTTGGTAATTATTGATGCTGGGGTTTTAGTGCTCGCGGGTTTGGCGATACTGGCGCTGGTGTTTGATCAGCATATTGTTCCGGGTAGTGGTCCGGCGCTGTTATTTATTAGCCTGCCGTTTTCTTTCGGTAATTTGGTGTTTGGCGATATTGCCGGCACTGCCTTCTTCTTATTGTTGTCGATTTTGTCATTAACCACGGTAGTGGCGCTCATGGAGCCACTGGTCGCGTATATGGTTGAGCGCTGGGCGGTATGGCGGCCGGCAGCGGCGATAATGGCTGGGGTCTTGATCTGGGTGGGTGGCGATGTGGCGATTAGCTCCTTGGCACCCGCCAGTGATTTGCGCTGGCTGTCGCGTAGTTTTATGGAATGGGTCGATATATTGGCGGCCAATATCTTGCTGCCCTTATCGGCCTGGTGCTTTGTGTTATTTGCCGCGTGGCGGGTGCCCAAGGTAGTTTATGGGGTGCGGGACGGTTGGTTTGAGGGCGTGTTTTTTTGGCTTTGGCAGGCCTTGTTGCGGTATATTGCGCCGCCTGCAATATTGGTGGTGTTAGTTGTGGGCTTATACCTGCGAGTGACCGCCTAAACTAATTGGGACCGAGAATGACCGAGATTCGGCGCAGCGCGCTATTGCCCTATTCCGCAGATGTTGTTTATGAGCTAATCAACGATGTTGCGGCTTATCCCCAGTATATGGATGGCTGTGTCGGCGCTGAAGTACTGGCGCGCAGCGATGATATGATGGAGGCGCGTTTAGATTTGGCTAAAGCTGGCATTAAGTTGAGCTTTATTACCCGCAATAAGTTGGTTGCCGGTCGCAGTGTGAGCTTAAGCCTGGTTGATGGCCCGTTTGAGGATTTGCGCGGCGAGTGGACACTGTTGGCGCTGAGTGACGAGGCCTGCAAGGTGAGCTTGCATTTACGTTTCTCGCTGACCAACAGTTTGGTTGGTGCGGCCACCAAGCAATTATTCAATTCGGTGGCCAATAATTTAGTGGATGCCCTAGTAAAGCGAGCGAACGAACAGTATGGACGATAATAGCAAAACGATTCATGTTGAGGTTGCTTACGCGTTGCCAGACAAGCAGCGCATTGTGGCGCTGGAGTTACCTGAGGGTACTACCGTTAGGGCCGCAGCCTTGCAGTCTGGTCTGGATAAGCAGTTTGTAGAGTTGGATCTGAGCGCTGTTGATTTAGGCGTGTTTGGCAAAGGTGTGAGTAAGCCTGAAGAGCAGGTATTAAAAAATGGCGACCGCGTAGAAATCTACCGGCCACTCATTGTCGATCCAAAAGAGGTGCGCAAACAGCGGGCCGCCAAAGTAAAAGCCCGCAAGGCCGCTGAATAATTATTCAGCGACAGGTGCTGGTACGGTTGCTGGATCAGTTGCAGTGCCGTCGCTGTTTTGTGCCGGCATGGGCTCTACCGGTTTAACGTCGGTTGGTTTAACGTCGGTAGTGAATTTGACCAGCGTGTCGCCTTCAAAATAAGCCGTTAGCTGGTGGCGCTCTACCGGTTCATCTGGCTTGCTCAAAGTGTAAATATAGTCCCAGCGGTTGGGGCTGAAGGTGTCGCGCACCATGGGCGTACCCATCACGTATTCTACTTGGCTGCGGCTCATGCCAACCTTAAGCTGGTCTACCATTTCCGAGGTGATAATGTTGCCCTGGTCGATGGGCAGGCGGTAAACGCCGGGGAATTCCAGCGAGCTGCATGCCGCCAAAGTTACAAGCAGGCATGCTGTGGCAAATCGTCTATACATGCTAAAGGGTTCCAATCGCTTACAGAGGCGTGGGATAATAGCGCAATCCCCACCGCAACGCTAAGGTCCAAGGCATATGTCGATAGAAAATAAAGAGCTCCGCAAAGCAGGGCTTAAAGTTACTTTGCCTCGCGTCAAGATTTTACAGTTGCTGGAACAGGCTGAGAGTGAGAATCAGCATTTTAGTGCGGAAGACGTGTATCGGGCCCTAATGGAGTCAGGCGAAGATGTTGGTTTGGCCACCGTTTATCGTGTACTCACTCAGTTTGAAGCCGCAGGTTTAGTAATTAGGCATAATTTTGAGGCGGGTCATTCGGTTTTTGAACTGGAAAAAGGTGAGCACCACGACCACATCGTATGCTTGGAAACCAATGAGGTTATTGAGTTTTGCGACGACATAATCGAAGCCCGTCAGCGTCAGTTAGTTGAAGAGCGCGGTTTTGAGTTGGTTGATCACAGCTTGGTTTTGTATGTGAAGCCGAAGAAGGCGTAACGCTTTAACGCTGAACGGGAGACGCAAAATCCGCTTTTTTTGCCTCTCCCGTTTGCCACTGAGCCGAAATTGCTAGTCTGACGCCCCATGTATGATGATTCGTTTAATGTTACGACACGTAATATCGTGAGCCCCGCATGCTAGATGCTACGAATGCGAAAACCTGTTTTTGACTTAGCGTCTCCCGTCAATCATACAGCACCCCGAGGTCAAGCATCTCCCGCTTAATGCCTTACCCCCAGCATCTCGCGTGCATGCGCTAAGGTGTTCTCGGTAATCGAAATCCCGCCTAACATCCGTGCAATTTCATCAATTTTTTGCTCATCTTTTAGCGGCTGCAGCTCGGTGCGCAGGTGCTTTTTGTCGCCCACTTTTTGCACGCGAATATGATGATCGCCTTGGCTGGCAACTTGGGGCTGGTGGGTTACGCACAGTACTTGGCTGCGTTTGCCCAGTTCATTCAGTAGTTTGCCAACGATTTCGGCAGTGGCGCCGCCAATGCCAACGTCCACTTCGTCAAAAACAATAGTGGGTATGGCCGCTACTTGGGCGGTGACCACCTGAATGGCAAGGCTGATCCGCGATAGTTCGCCGCCAGAGGCGATTTTGTTGAGCGGGCCCTTGGCAGAAGTGGGGTTGGTGCTAATCAGAATTTCAACTTCTTCGCGGCCGCAGCTGTGGGGTTCGTCGCTCAGGGCCTGCAGGGCAAAATCGACTTCGCAGTGTTTCATGCTCAGGGCGCGAAGTTGTTCTTCTACTCTTTTTTTCATAGTGGCAGCGGCTTTGCGGCGCTTTTCGCTGAGTGTAGCGGCCTTGTCATTATAGGCTTGCAATGATTTGCGCTGCTCGATGCGCAGCTGCTCTAATTTTTCATCGCTGGCGTTGAGGCCCTCTAGTTGTTCCGCTAAGGAGGCGTGCAAAGCAGGTAGCTCTGCGGGTTGCAGGCGGTGTTTACGGGCAGTTTGGTAAATGGCGTCTAAGCGGCTCTCAACCTCGACTAGGCGGTCGGGGTCGAGTTCGGTGCCGTCTAATACGGTTTGCAGCTCGCGGGCAGCTTCTTCAATTTGAATGCGGGCGCTTTCTATTAGTTGGGCTGCATTGCTTTGTGCTGCGCATTGGTGCTGGCTGCTGTTTAGTGACGATAATGCCTGGTGGAGTATGCCCATGGCGTTAACCTCGCCCTCTCTGCAGAGCTGGAGGCTGTGATGATTGGCGGCGAGAATCTGTTCGGCATTTGCCAGTTGCTTCTGCTGGTTTTCTAGCTCTTCTAGCTCATTGGGCTGTAGGTTTAAGCGATTTAACTCTTCGAGCTGATAGCGGAGCAGCTGTTCCTGCGCGTTTTGTTCGGCGACATTGCTTGCTAGGGTCGCTAGGGTTTTGCTGCTGCGTTGATACTGGCTGCAGTGCTCGCTGACCTGCTGAGCCAGTGCGCTGGTGCCGGCAAAGGCGTCGAGCAATTCGCGCTGATAGGGTTTTTGTAACAGTGATTGATGGGCGTGCTGGCTGTGGATGTCGATCAGTAAATTGCCGAGTTCTCGAATCGCTTGCAGAGTAACGGGCTGGCCATTGATGTAGGCGCGGGAGCGGCCCTCGCTGGTGATAACTCGACGTAACATGCATTCGCTGCCGTCATCGAGTTCGCGCTCTTTTAACCATGTTACTGCGCCGGCGATTTGGCTGATGTCAAAGAGGGCGTGAATGTCGGCGCGGTCTGCGCCGGGACGCACAATATTGTTGTCGGCGCGGTCGCCGAGGGCGAGGCCGAGGGCATCGAGCATAATCGACTTGCCGGCGCCGGTCTCGCCGGTAAGTACAGTCATGCCGGGGTGTAGTTCGATGTCGAGGCTTTCGGTAATAGCGTAGTTGCTGATGTTGAGGTGGCTCAGCATGATGCTCTCTCACGGTGGGTGTGGGAAATTTGTCTGTATATTTATACAGTAAAATGCTGTGGCCGAGCAAGTGTCTGAGTGGGCTTGTTGAAAAATCTTTGTTGCCGCCTTGAAATATGGTGCTACAGCCCCATATCCCAGTCAGCGCGGCCTCGCTGCCGCAAGAAATCAGAGAGTGACGGAGATAGCTGAAGTGGCAGAAGATCAGGATAAATCGGCATTGCAAGATGAAGATGCGCAGGTAGAGGCGATTGTTGGTGAGATTCAAGATGCGCTTGATGGTGCTGAGGCTGAGTCGGCGTCCGCGCCGGCTGCAGAAAAGAGCCTTGAAGTGCAGCTGGAAGAGGCCAAGCAGGCTGCCGCTGACGCCAAAGAGCAGGCGCTGCGCGCCGTAGCCGATGCCCAAAATATTCGCCGTCGCGCCGAGAAAGACGCGGAAAACGCTCGCAAGTTTGCCTTAGAGAAGTTTGCTGGGGACATGCTGGTGGTGGCCGATAATCTGGATCGCGCCTTGGCTTCAGCTGATCGGGCTAATGAGTCCTTGAAGCCGATGATCGAAGGCGTGGAGCTGACGCATAAGTCGATGCTCGACGCTTTGGCTCGCCACAATGTTGAATTGATCAACCCTGTAGGCGAACCGTTTAACCCTGAATTTCATCAGGCGATGGCGATGGTGCCAAACCCAGATGCCGAGCCTAATTCGGTTATGGACGTCATGCAGAAGGGTTTCACCCTGAATGGTCGTCTATTGCGCCCAGCCATGGTGGTGGTCGCTAAAGCGCCGGAATAATTTTTAAAATTGTGTAAAAAATGGTCTATGTCCCCTTGAAATATGTGGATAAGGGCCAATATCTGACAACAAGACATAGTGTTCGCCAAAAGTGGCGACTAGGTAAATCGGAGATTTAACATGGGTAAAATAATCGGTATAGATTTGGGTACCACTAACTCTTGTGTTGCTGTTATGGATGGCGACAAGGTTAAGGTTATCGAGAATGCAGAAGGTACACGCACCACTCCTTCGATTGTTGCTTACACTGAAGACAAAGAAATTCTGGTTGGTCAGAGCGCAAAGCGTCAGGCCGTCACCAATCCGCATAACACCTTGTATGCGGTGAAGCGCTTGATCGGTCGTCGCTTTGAAGACGACGTGGTTCAAAAAGACATTAAGATGGTGCCCTACAATATCTGCAAAGCCGATAACGGCGACGCGTGGGTAGAAGTGAAAGGCGAGAAAATGGCGCCACCGCAAATTTCTGCGGAAATTCTCAAGAAAATGAAGAAAACCGCTGAAGACTACTTGGGTGAGAAAGTCACCGAAGCGGTTATCACTGTACCTGCTTACTTTAACGACTCTCAGCGTCAGGCGACTAAAGACGCTGGTCGTATTGCTGGTCTGGATGTAAAGCGTATTATCAACGAGCCTACTGCAGCGGCATTGGCCTACGGTATGGACAAGTCTAAGGGCGATCGCACCATTGCGGTATACGACTTAGGTGGTGGTACTTTTGATATTTCGATTATCGAAATTGCTGAAGTAGATGGCGAGCACCAGTTTGAAGTGCTGTCGACTAACGGCGACACCTTCTTAGGTGGTGAAGATTTCGATATGCGCCTGATCGATTATTTGGCGGAAGAGTTCAAGAAAGAAAACAGTATTGACCTGAAAGGCGATTCACTGGCTGTGCAGCGTCTGAAAGAAGCCGCAGAGAAAGCCAAAATCGAATTGTCTTCTAGCCAGCAAACTGAAATCAATCTGCCTTACATCACTGCCGATGCGACTGGTCCTAAGCACTTGGTTGTGAAGTTGAGCCGCGCTAAGCTGGAATCACTGGTTGGCGATTTGGTTGCTCGTTCACTAGAGCCAATGAAAGTGGCTCTGAAAGATGCTGGTTTGTCTGCATCTGAAATCGACGAAATCATTTTGGTTGGTGGTCAGACTCGTATGCCTTTGGTGCAAACCAAGGTAACAGAGTTCTTTGGTAAAGAAGCGCGTCGCGATGTAAACCCCGATGAAGCGGTTGCCATGGGTGCTGCCCTGCAGGGCGCGGTACTGTCTGGCGAAGTGAAAGACGTATTGCTGCTTGACGTTACTCCGCTGAGCCTAGGTATTGAAACCATGGGTGGTGTGGCGACGCACCTGATTGAGAAAAACACTACGATTCCTACTAAGAAATCACAGGTGTTCTCAACCGCAGAGGATAATCAGTCTGCCGTAACGATTCACGTCGTGCAGGGTGAGCGTAAGCAAGCCAGCGCCAACAAATCGCTTGGCCGTTTCGACTTGGCCGACATTCCACCTGCGCCACGTGGTCTGCCGCAAATTGAAGTTACCTTCGATATCGATGCCAACGGTATTTTGCATGTGTCTGCTAAAGACAAGGCAACCGGCAAAGAGCAGTCTATTCGCATCACGGCCTCAAGTGGCTTGAGCGATGATGAAATCGAGCAAATGGTACGAGATGCTGAAGCTAACGCTGAAGCTGACAAAAAGTTTGAAGCACTGGTCGTTGCGCGCAACACAGCTGAAGGCATGGCTAATGCGACTCGCAAAACTTTAGAAGAAGCCGGTGATAAGGCTTCTGATGAAGAGAAAGCGGCGATCGAAGCAGCGTTGACCGAAGTTGACGAAGCGCTTAAGAGCGACGACGTTGAGGTGATTGAAGCTGCGACCAAGAAGCTGACTGAGGCTTCTGGTGGTTTGGCTGAGAAAATGTACGCTGAGCAAGCTGCTCAGGCGCAGGCTGAAGGCGGTGCAGAGTCGGCTCAGGCAAGCGGTGCAGATGACGTGGTCGATGCTGAGTTTGAAGAAGTAAAAGACGACGACAAGAAGTAAACTCGACGCGAGGCTGTGCCTCGCTTGGGTGTAACGCTGGACGGGAGACGGAAGACGCAAAGGCTAAGGTCAGCGTGTTTTGCGATCTCCCGTTTGGCATGAAGGGTAGAATCATTTATAGGGGTAGTGGGCGGCGCGTTAAAAAGCGTCCCCCGCCTCCCGTCTAGCGTGAAGCGAAGCTATGTCAAAACGAGATTATTACGAAATTCTGGGCGTGTCGCGAGACACTGACAGCAAGGATATTAAAAAAGCCTACCGTCGTATCGCGATGAAGAACCACCCTGACCGTAACCCCGAAGATCCCAAGGCGGATGACATCTTCAAAGAGGCTACCGAGGCCTATGAGGTGCTGTCTAACGAGGAGAAGCGCGCGGCCTATGATCGTTTTGGTCATGAGGGCGTTAACGCCGGTGGTGGCGGTGGCGGCGGTGGAGCTGGGTTTAGCGATATTTTCGGTGATGTGTTTGGCGATATTTTTGGCGGCGGTGGCGGCGGTCGCCAGCGCGGCCCACAGCGCGGTTCTGATTTGCGCTACACACTCGATATTGATCTTGAGCAGGCGGTGCACGGTTCCACTGCCAAGATTCGTATTCCTACGCTAGTTGCCTGTAAACCTTGCGATGGCAGTGGTGCGAAAAAAGGCAGCAAGCCGGTCACTTGTAGCACCTGTAATGGTGTTGGTCAGGTGCGTATGCAGCAGGGTTTCTTTGCTGTTCAGCAAGCTTGCCCGCACTGTCGGGGTTCCGGCACCATCATTGCCGATCCATGTACCAGCTGTCGCGGTCAGGGGCGCGTTGAAGAGACCAAAACCCTGTCGGTGAAAGTGCCTGCTGGCGTTGATACCGGCGACCGTATTCGCTTGAGTGGCGAAGGTGAGGCCAGTCCTAATGGCGGTCCAGCTGGCGACTTGTATGTGCAAATGCAGGTGCGTCCGCACGCAATCTTTAAGCGCGATGGCAAAAATCTACACTGCGATGTGCCAATCAGTTTTGCCGATGCGGCGCTGGGTGGTGAGCTGGATGTGCCAACCTTAGAAGGTCGGGTTAAGCTTAAAATACCGCCAGAAACCCAAACTGGAAAGTCCTTCCGCTTGCGTGGCAAGGGTATTACTCCGGTGCGCGGCGGTAGTACTGGTGACCTGATTTGCAAGGTGACCGTTGAAACGCCGGTGTCATTAAGCAAGCGTCAGAAAGAGTTGTTGCAAGAGCTGCAGGCCAGTCTTGCTGGTGACGACAAGCAGTCGCCTCGCGCAAAAAGCTGGTTTGACGGTGTAAAAACCTTTTTTGATGATATGAAAATCTAATTTCGCCAAAACTAGTCGAGGGCTGATTTGCTGAATCTGCCCTCGACTTCCCCTCTGTTTTTCTCCATTCTGGGCTGCATATAAAAGCCGCGGAAATAAGTATGGATAAGACCCTAAATCAATTCGTCGCGAACTACCTGTGGTCTGAGAAGGTTGCGGACTACTCCGCGCCGCGCCGCAAATTGATTCATATACTGCGCTACGTCTACGTGGTGCTAGACGACCTTGCCAAGGGCGAGCTAACCCTGCGCGCCATGAGTTTGGTGTACACCACCCTCTTATCGTTAGTGCCATTGTTGGCGGTGAGCTTTTCTGTGCTCAAAGCCTTTGGTATGCACAATAAGCAGTTAGAGCCAATTATGCTCCAGTTTCTTGCCCCTATGGGGGCGCAGGGCGTGGAGATCACTAATAAAATTATTGGCTTTATCGACAATGTTAAAATTGGTGTGCTTGGTACCTTTGGTGTGGCCTTATTGTTTTATACCGCGATTTCACTCATTCAGAAGATCGAGGCGACTTTCAATTATATTTGGCGTTTAGATCAGCATCGCAGCATTGGTCGACGCTTTGCCGACTACGGCAGTGTGATGTTGATAGGGCCGCTATTGGTGTTCTCGGCTATTGGTCTGTCGGCCAGCGTGCTCAGCGGCAGTTTTGTGCAGGCGATTAGTCATCAATTGCCCTTTGTGCAGCATTTAATTACCTTTGCCACCGAAGCTGCGCCTTATTTAATGATCATTGCAGCCTTCACCTTTTTCTATATGTTCATCCCCAATACTCGGGTTACCGTGCGTGCTGGCTTGATTGCTGGGGTCGTTTCGGGGTTTTTGTTTCAGAGCTTGGGTTGGGGTTTTGGCAGTGTGGTGGTGTCGGCCAGTGGAAGCGGGACTTACGCGATTTACTCGGGCTTTGCCATTCTCATTTTGTTTATGATGTGGATGTATATCAGCTGGCTGATTCTACTGGTGGGCAGTAGTGTCGCTTTTTATGTTCAGCATCCGGAGTATGTAGCGCCAACTCGGCGCAGTGGCGATTTGAGTATTAAGCAGCGTGAAACCTTGGCGTTGCAAATAATGGGCGTGATCGCCGAACGTCATTACAAGTCGCGGAAACCGTTTTCTGCTAGTGATTTTGTATTACGCCTGCGGGTCCAGATTCAGGGGGTGACCCGGGTGTTGCGAGCGTTAAAAGAGGCGGGTTTAATCACCGAGAACAGTGATGAGCCGCCGCGTTATTTGCCCAATGCGCCGTTGGAGAAAGCCAGTCTAAAGCGGGTGCTTGATGCAGTGCGCAGTGAGGGCACTGCGTCGACGCTGGGTTTGGGGGCGCCGCGCAGGCCGGTGCATGGTGTCGCTGCAGTGACTAAGGCGATTGATGAGGCCTTAAATACTGCTTTGGCATCGACTAGCGTGCGAGATATGGCAATTGAAGATGAGGGCTTGGCGTTCGGCGATGCGGATGTTAAGCCGAATACCGACAAGAACAACTGAAATTTAAGTGTGGTGGAAGATATGACAGTACGGGTAGCAGTAACGGGTGCCGCAGGGCGGATGGGTCGGATTCTGATTGAGGCTATCGCGCTCAATGAAAGCTGTGTATTGGCGGCCGCCATTGAGCGGCCAGAGAGCTCTTTGATTGGCGCTGATGCCGGTGAGTTGGCGGGCCTGGGTAAAAATGGCGTTGCGATTGTCGGTGATTTGAGCGCGGTGCTCGACGACTTTGACGTGCTGATCGATTTTACGGTGCCAGCGGCTACCTTGGCGAATGCTCAGCTGTGCGGCGCTGCAGGTAAGTCCATGGTTATTGGTACTACTGGCTTTAACGCCGAGCAAAAAGCCGAGCTTGAGGCGGCCATTGCCCCGATTGCGATTTGTCAGGCGTCTAACTTCAGTACTGGCGTAAATCTGTGCTTTAAATTGCTGGATATGGCGGCGCGGGTCTTGGGTGATGATGTTGATATTGAAATTGTTGAAGCTCATCACCGCCATAAAATAGACGCGCCATCTGGTACGGCCTTGAGTATGGGGCATGTGGTGGCCGATGCCTTGGGGCGAGACTTGGAAAAGGTCGCGGTGTACGGTCGCGAGGGCCAAACCGGCGCCCGCGAGCGCGAGACCATTGGCTTTGCCACCGTGCGTGGCGGAGATGTGGTGGGTGATCACACGGTGTCTTTCTTTGCTGAGGGCGAGCGGGTTGAGATTACCCATAAAGCGAGCTCGCGGATGTCATTTGGTCGCGGCGCGGTGCGGGCGGCGGCGTGGGTGAGTGCGCAAGCTGCAGGTCGCTACGATATGCAGGATGTGCTGGGTCTTAAGTAAAATACTTGAATATAGCGCTTAAAAGCTGAATTTCTGGTTGAAGTGTCGCGCTGACCGCAATTGCTGGTATTTATTGCGGTGGACGGGCGGGGGTGGTTTCGCGTAAAATCGCGCATCAGATTAGGGTGCCGAGCTTTATAAGCTCCGTATCCCCGCAAGGAGCGAGGTGAAGTACGTCTTCATCTCGCTTTTTTGCACGCGTATTTTCCTCTGTGGTCCCTAGGTTGTTGTTCCGGCGCGTTTGTCGGTGGCAACTCTCGGCCGCAAGTTTGATCCAGGAGGTAGTCTTGACGGTTCCAGCCATACTTGCCCTCGAAGACGGCAGCATTTTCCGGGGCATCGCTATTGGTGCCGAAGGGCATTCGGTTGGCGAGGTCGTGTTTAATACCGCGATGACAGGGTATCAGGAGATCTTAACTGACCCCTCATACGCCCGCCAAATCGTGACCCTTACCTATCCTCATATCGGCAATACCGGTGTGAACAGCGAAGACGAAGAGGCAGCTGAGATTTGGTCTGCCGGCTTGGTGATTCGCGATCTGGCGATGACAGCTAGCAGCTTCCGCAGTGAGCAAAGCCTCTCCGATTATTTAAAAGCCCGCAATATTGTCGGCATTGCCGATATTGACACCCGTCGTCTTACTCGTATTTTGCGAGACAAGGGCGCTCAGGGCGGTTGCTTAATGGCCGGTGATATCGACGAGGCCAAGGCCCTGCAATTAGCCAAAGACTTTGCCGGTTTGAAGGGCATGGATCTGGCTAAAGAGGTGACCACCTCCGAATCTTACCAGTGGCGCGAAGGTAGCTGGCAGCTGGGCGAAGGCATTCGCAGCATGAGCGATGCCGAGTTACCCTACCATGTTGTGGCCTACGACTTTGGCGTAAAGCGCAATATTCTGCGTATGCTTGCCGATCGCGGTTGCCGCTTGACGGTTGTGCCGGCCAAAACACCGGCTGCCGACGTATTGGCGATGAAGCCCGATGGTGTGTTCTTGTCTAATGGTCCTGGTGATCCAGAGCCGTGCGATTACGCAATTGCGGCAATCAAAGAGATCTTGGCAACAGGTCTGCCGGTATTCGGGATCTGCCTAGGTCATCAGTTACTGGCTTTGGCCTCGGGTGCCAAAACCGTCAAAATGAAATTTGGTCACCACGGCGCCAACCATCCGGTGCAGGATTTAGCGACTAAGGTTGTGCACATCACCAGTCAAAACCATGGTTTTGCGGTAGATGAGGCTTCTCTGCCCGCGAATTTAGAAGTGACCCACAAATCATTGTTTGATGGATCGCTACAGGGAATTCGGCGCACCGATATCCCCGCATTCGGTTTTCAGGGTCACCCTGAAGCGAGTCCGGGTCCCCATGATATTGCGCCCCTGTTTAATCAGTTTATTGAGTTAATTAAAGCGAGTCGCTAAACGGAAAACGGGAGACGCTTTTGCTTAGCGTTTTCCGTCTCCCATCTAGCGCCCTGCGGAGACCCCATGCCAAAAAGAACAGACATCAAAAGCATCCTCATCCTCGGTGCTGGTCCGATTGTTATCGGCCAGGCCTGTGAGTTCGATTACTCTGGCGCGCAGGCGTGTAAGGCGCTTCGCGAAGAGGGTTTTCGGGTTATTTTGGTAAACTCGAACCCCGCGACCATCATGACCGACCCGTCAATGGCCGATGCCACTTATATTGAGCCAGTGGTCTGGGAGACGGTTGCCAAGATCATTGAGAAAGAGCGCCCCGACGCGTTGCTACCAACCATGGGTGGTCAGACTGCGTTGAACTGTGCGCTGGATCTGGATCGTGAAGGGGTGTTGGAAAAATACGGCGTTGAAATGATCGGCGCCACTAAAGATTCTATCGATATGGCAGAGGACCGCCAGTTATTCGATAAGGCCATGAAACGCATCGGCTTGGCTACGCCGCGCTCGGCGATTGCGCACAGCATGGAAGAAGCTCTGCAAGTGCAGGACTCCATCGGCTTCCCCGCGATTATTCGTCCCAGCTTCACTATGGGCGGCTCTGGCGGCGGTATCGCGTATAACAAAGAAGAATTTATTGAGATCTGTACTCGCGGCCTAGATCTTTCACCCACCAATGAGCTTTTGATCGATGAGAGCTTGATTGGTTGGAAAGAATTTGAAATGGAAGTGGTTCGCGACAAAAACGACAACTGCATTATTGTCTGCGCGATTGAAAACTTCGATCCTATGGGCGTGCACACCGGCGACTCGATCACCGTTGCGCCAGCGCAAACCCTGACCGATAAAGAATATCAAATCATGCGTAACGCCTCTTGCGCGGTACTGCGTGAGATCGGTGTTGAAACTGGCGGCTCCAACGTTCAGTTTGGTATGGAACCGCACACTGGTCGTCTAGTGGTTATCGAAATGAACCCGCGCGTTAGCCGCTCTTCGGCTTTGGCCTCTAAAGCGACCGGCTTCCCGATTGCCCGGGTCGCCGCCAAATTAGCGATTGGTTACACCCTAGACGAATTGCAGAACGAGATTACTGGTGGCGCGACGCCAGCGTCTTTTGAGCCGGCGATTGACTACGTGGTGACTAAGATTCCACGTTTCACTTTCGAAAAATTCGGCGAAGCGCAGACCCGTCTGCACACTCAGATGAAGTCGGTAGGTGAGGTGATGGCAATTGGCCGTACCTTCCAAGAATCTCTACAGAAAGCCCTGCGCGGCTTGGAAGTGGGTTCTGCCGGTTTTGAGCACCAGATCGACACCGATCGTGATGATGCTCGCGACATTCTAATTGCCGAATTGACCAACCCAGGTCCGGAGCGTATTTGGTTTGTGGCTGACGCCTTTCGCGCTGGTATGAGCGTTGAAGAAGTTTTTGAGCACTCGTGGATCGACCCTTGGTTCTTGGTGCAGATTGAAGATATTGTAAAAACAGAAAACTCCCTGAAGTCCGTCGCGTTGACCGACATAACTAAAGACATGATGTGGCGTCTTAAGCGCAAGGGCTTCTCGGATCAGCGTTTGGCAGTATTGCTGGCGGTAAGCGAAAAGCAGCTGCGCGGCTTGCGCCATAGTTTAGATATTCATCCTGTATATAAGCGAGTGGATACCTGCGCGGCGGAGTTCTCTACTTCTACTGCCTATATGTACTCAACCTACGAGGAAGAGTGCGAATCCAATCCCTCGGATCGCGAGAAGATTCTCGTTATTGGTGGCGGCCCCAACCGCATTGGTCAAGGTATTGAGTTTGATTACTGCTGTGTTCACGCAGCGCTGGCGATGCGCGAAGACGGTTATGAGACCATTATGGTCAACTGTAACCCTGAGACCGTATCGACGGATTACGATATTTCGGACCGTCTGTATTTTGAACCTGTTACCTTGGAGGACGTGCTGGAAATCGTCGCCAAGGAAAAGCCAAAGGGCGTCATTGTGCAGTTTGGTGGGCAAACACCGCTGAAACTGGCTCGTGATCTTGAAGCCGCCGGTGTGCCGATTATTGGAACCAGCCCAGACGCTATTGACCGCGCTGAAGACCGCGAGCGTTTCCAGCAAATGCTGCAGCGTTTGAATATCAAGCAGCCGCCAAATACTACAGTTCGTTCAGAAGAAGCGGCGCTGCGTGCGGCGGCAGAAATTGGTTATCCTCTAGTTGTACGTCCATCTTATGTATTGGGTGGCCGGGCCATGGAAATTGTATATAAAGAAGAAGAGCTACAGCGCTATATGCGCGAGGCGGTGCGGGTGTCTAACGACTCGCCAGTCTTGCTCGACCACTTTTTGAATGCGGCGGTTGAAGTTGACCTTGATGCTGTTTCAGACGGTAAACACGTGGTGATTGGTGCGATTATGCAGCATATCGAGCAGGCGGGTGTTCACTCTGGCGACTCTGCGTGTTCATTGCCCCCATACTCGCTGGCTGCAGATGTTCAGGATCGCATGCGCGAAATCGTTAAGGCGATGGCGCTGGAGTTGGGTGTTGTTGGTTTGATGAACGTCCAGCTCGCTGTGCAAGATGGCGAAATCTATGTGATCGAGGTTAACCCTCGCGCCTCGCGCACTGTGCCATTTGTGTCTAAGTGTATTGGTATTTCCCTTGCCAAGGTTGCGGCGCGCTGCATGGCGGGCACCAGCTTGGCTGAGCAGGACTTTACCGAAGAGCGCATTCCCAAGTATTTCGCCGTTAAAGAAGCGGTTTTCCCCTTTAATAAATTCCCGGGTGTTGACCCCATTCTTGGGCCAGAAATGAAGTCGACCGGCGAAGTGATGGGCTTGGGCGAAACTTTTGCCGAAGCCTTTGCTAAAGCGGCGGTTGGTGCTGGAGAAGTATTTCCAACCAGCGGTAAAGCTTTTGTCAGTGTTCGCGATCCCGATAAAGCGGGAGCGATCGCCGTGGCCAGTCAGTTGGTTGAACTCGGTTTTAGCCTGTTGGCAACCCGTGGTACCCACAAGGTCTTGACGGAAGCGGGTCTTAAATGTCAGCGTGTTAATAAGGTGTTAGAAGGCCGTCCGCATATCGTTGATATGGTGAAAAATGGCGATGTTGATCTAATTATTAATACTACCGAAGGTAAGCAGGCGATTGCGGATTCTTCATTGATTCGTCGCAGCGCACTGGCCAATAAAGTGAGCTATACCACCACCTTGGCTGGCGCAGAAGCGATTTGTCAGGCTCTGGTGTTTGGCGAAGAAAAAACCGTGCGTCGCTTACAGGATGTTCACATGGGGTTAATGCAATGAGCTTGCTGCCAATGACTGTTGCCGGCGAAAAAGCGCTGCGCGAAGAGTTAAAAAAATTAAAGTCAATTGATCGCCCGCGGATTACCCAGGCGATCGCTGAGGCCCGTGCTCACGGCGATTTAAAAGAAAATGCCGAGTACCATGCCGCTCGCGAGCAGCAGGGTTTTTGCGAAGGCCGGATTCAAGAAATTGAAGGTAAGCTGGCTGGCGTGCGGGTAATTGATATCACGGCCATTCCCTATAGCGGTAAAGTGATTTTCGGCACAACAGTGACGCTGATCAATTGTGATACCGACGAAGAAGTGACCTACCGCATTGTTGGCGAAGATGAAGCCAATGTAAAAATCGGTAAAATCTCGGTGACTTCGCCAATTGCTCGCGCCTTAATTGGCAAAGAAGCCGGTGATGTTGCTGTTGTTGTCGCGCCAGGTGGCAATATCGAATACGAGATCGACAAGGTCGAGCACCTCGCCGAGTAATCGCGCTAAGCTTAGGCCCGAAGTAGGTTAGACAGCTTTGGGTTTGGGTTTTTGGCGGGGCGATAAATCAAAGCAATCTTGCCAATTGCCTGAATCAGCAGCGCCTTGTGCGCTTCACACAGTTGCTCAATTAACGCGCGGCGTTCAGTTGGTTCAGCTATATTGACCTTAACTTTAATCAATTCGTGATCATCGAGTGCGCGATCCAGCTCCAGCGCAACGCTTTCACTAAGTCCCTTGTCGGCAATCATAACAACGGGGCTGAGTTTGTGGCCGATACTGCGTAGGTGTTTTTTATCGCTGGCGCTGAATTTGGGCATAATATATTGAACCGGGAAAGAGCGTGGGTCGTTATTTTACTAGAAAGCGCGCCCAGTCGGTATCTGAATTCTCGCTAATAACGGAGTTAGTGTGGCAAAACCTAAAGGATCAAGCGGTGCGTGGCTTAAGGAACATTTTGACGATCAGTACGTCAAAATGGCTCAGCGCGACGGCTATCGTTCCAGAGCCTGTTATAAATTGCTTGAGCTGCAGGAGAAAGATCGCCTGATCAAGCCGGGCATGTGCGTCGTAGACCTAGGTAGTGCGCCTGGCGGTTGGTCGCAGGTCGCGGCAATGTTGGTTGGGCATCACGGTAGAGTGTTGGCGTCAGATATTTTGGATATGGATTCTATCGCTGGGGTGGAGTTTGTGCGCGGTGATTTTACTGAGCAAGCGGTGGTCGACGAGCTGCTTGCGCATTTGGGTAATAGCAAGGCAGACCTTGTAATCTCAGATATGGCCCCCAATATGAGTGGTATGAGAGATGTTGATCAGCCGCAATCTATGTATTTATGCGAGCTCGCACTCGACATGGCAGGCATAGTACTGCGTCCTGGTGGTGGCTATGTTACCAAGATATTTCAGGGCGAAGGGTTTGATGAGTATATGCGCTTGCTTCGCGCGCGATTTGCTAAAGTGGTGACCCGCAAGCCTGCGGCGTCACGGCCAAGATCGCGAGAAGTGTATTTAGTGGCCACTGGTCTGCGCGCTTGAATATTGCGTAGAGGGTGCCGGATTTATGGTGTAGAGTGGGCAGATATCCGGGCATTTTTCCCGTTTGCAGCCTCTGCAAACAGTGCAGCGTGAGGATCGGTTTTTGAACGATATGGCAAAGAATTTACTGTTGTGGCTGGTTATTGCCGCTGTCCTGTTGACGGTGTTTAATAATTTCAGTGTCCAGTCACCCACAGAGCAGCTTAATTACTCCCAGTTTATCTCTGAAGTGCAGAATGAGCGGGTGAAAAAGGTGGTTATTGACGGCCTGATGATCAGCGGCGAGCGAGCGGATAAGAGCCGCTTTGAAACCGTGCGGCCACTGCTTGACGACCCAAAGCTAATTGACGACTTGCTCCAGCACGACGTGGTAGTTGAAGGCACTAAGCCTGAGCGCCAGAGTTTGTGGACTCAGCTGCTCGTGGCTAGCTTCCCGATATTGATTATCTTGGCGATTTTTATGTTTTTTATGCGCCAGATGCAAGGTGGTGCCGGTGGTGGCAAAGGCGGCCCGATGGCCTTTGGTAAGAGCAAGGCGCGTCTACTGAGTGAAGATCAAATTAAAACCACCTTCGCCGATGTGGCGGGTGTAGATGAAGCCAAAGAAGACGTGCAGGAGCTGGTTGAGTTTTTGCGCGATCCCGGTAAATTCCAGCGTCTTGGCGGTCGTATTCCTCGTGGCGTGCTCATGGTCGGCCCACCGGGTACCGGTAAAACCTTGCTGGCTAAAGCCATCGCTGGTGAAGCCAAAGTACCGTTTTTCTCTATTTCCGGTTCTGATTTCGTGGAAATGTTTGTTGGTGTCGGTGCCTCTCGTGTGCGTGATATGTTCGAGCAGGCTAAAAAGCAGGCGCCGTGCATAATCTTTATCGATGAAATCGATGCTGTTGGTCGCCATCGTGGTGCCGGTATGGGTGGCGGTCACGACGAGCGTGAGCAAACTTTGAACCAACTGCTGGTTGAGATGGACGGTTTTGAAGCCAATGACGGTGTTATTGTTATTGCTGCTACTAACCGCCCTGATGTACTCGACCCCGCGCTGCTGCGCCCAGGTCGTTTCGACCGTCAGGTGACCGTTGGTCTGCCCGACATACGCGGTCGCGAGCAAATTTTAAAAGTGCATATGCGCAAATTGCCCTTGGGTGATGATGTTGAGGCATCCGTTATTGCGCGTGGTACTCCTGGTTTCTCTGGTGCCGATTTGGCTAATCTTGCTAACGAGGCGGCGCTGTTCGCGGCACGTAGTAACTTGCGCTTGGTTAGCATGTCGCAATTTGATTTGGCCAAAGACAAGATCATGATGGGCGCTGAGCGCAAATCGATGGTGATGTCAGACAAAGAAAAATTAAATACTGCCTACCACGAAGCTGGTCATGCGATTGTTGGTCGTACAGTGCCTGAGCATGACCCTGTTTATAAGGTCAGTATTATTCCGCGGGGTCGCGCCCTTGGTGTGACCATGTTCCTGCCCGAGGAGGATCGCTACAGCCTTAGCCGTCGGCACATCATTAGTCAGATTTGTTCACTGTTTGGTGGCCGTATTGCCGAAGAGATGACCTTGGGCGCAGACGGCGTAACCACCGGTGCATCGAATGATATTCAGCGCGCGACCGATATTGCCCGTAAGATGGTGACCAAGTGGGGGCTATCCGACAAGATGGGCCCTCTAATGTACGACGATGCCGAAGAAGAGGTCTTTCTCGGTCGTTCAGCTGGTCAGGCCGGTAAGGGGCATTCTGGTGAAACCGCGCGACAGATTGATGAAGAGGTGCGTCGTATTATCGACGAGTGCTACGCCGCTGCCCGCAAAATTCTGGAAGAGCATCGTGGTAAGTTAGATGTTATGGCCGATGCACTGATGCTGTATGAAACCATCGATGCCAAGCAGATAGACGACATCATGAATGGTCGCACGCCGCGCAAACCTGCGGGTTGGGATGATGATGACCGTCGCGGCGGGCGCGCTGTTAAAGACGAGGTCGATGAAGATCCGGCGCCTAAGGCGGATAAAAAAGATCGTCCTGAAGACCCTTTCGTTGACTCGGTGAGCGATCACTAAGGTCGGCAATGCTCAACTTTCAATCCTCATCGCAGCTACGCTGCGGTGATCGCCTATTAGACCTGCGCGAGCCGCAGGTCATGGCGATCATTAATGTCACTCCAGACTCCTTCTCTGATGGCGGTAAATACCACGCCGGGTCAGCTCTGCTCGATAAAATTTTAGCGCGAGTTGCACTCGCCTGTGCCGAGGGCGCGACTTTGATCGATATCGGCGGTGAGTCGACGCGGCCAGGGGCTGAACCTGTGTCTGAGGTTGAGGAGTGTCAGCGGGTGCTGCCGGTGGTTGAGGCGATTGCTCGGCGTTTTGATGTGATCGTGTCTGTGGATACCAGTAATGCGACTGTAATGCGCGAAAGCGCAGTCTTGGGCGCGGGTCTCATCAACGATGTGCGCGCCTTGCAGCGACCAAATGCACTGCAGGAAGCGGTCGTTAGCGGTTTGCCTGTATGTCTTATGCATATGCAGGGCGAGCCAGACTCGATGCAGAATAATCCGGATTATCGGGATATTTACGACGAAGTGGAGGTCTTTTTAAGTGGCCGTATAGCTGCCTGCGCCGCTGCTGGTATTTCCAGTGAGCAGATTGTGCTTGACCCGGGCTTCGGTTTTGCGAAAACCCTTGCCCACAATCTTGAATTGTTTCGGCGGCTACCGGAAATGGTGGCCTGGGGATACCCGCTGCTCGTTGGTGTGTCCCGTAAGTCTATGCTTGGTGCGGTTACCGGTCGCTCGGTGGGTGATCGCTTGGCGGCAAGTGTCGCCATGGCAGCTATGGCCGTAGAGCGTGGTGCCCATATTATTCGGGCTCACGATGTTAAGGAAACGGTTGATGCTGTGCGTTTAGCGCAGGCAATAAAATGCGAGAAACCAGCAAATGGATAAAAAATATTTTGGTACAGATGGTGTGCGTGGGCGGGTTGGTGAGGGTGCGATTACCCCAGAATTTGTTCTTAAATTAGGTTGGGCGGTAGGGCAGGTATTCGCTAAAGAAGGGCGCAGCAAGGTCTTAATTGGCAAGGATACGCGAATCTCCGGCTATATGTTTGAGTCGGCGCTGGAGGCGGGTTTGGTTGCCGCTGGTGTCGATGTGCTGTTGTTGGGGCCTATGCCAACGCCTGCCATTGCCTATTTAACCCGCACCTTTCAAGCGCGGGCCGGCATTGTTATTAGTGCGAGTCACAATCCCTACTACGATAATGGCATCAAGTTTTTCTCTGCTGATGGCAGTAAGCTGGATGATGATGTAGAACTCGCTATTGAGGCGGCCATTGATTTGCCCATGACTACGGTGGACTCGGCAAGTCTTGGTAAAGTGCGGCGCATTGATGACGCTGCGGGGCGCTATATTGAATATTGTAAGTCGACGGTAGCGAACGGCTTGTCGTTGAAAGGTATGAAAATTGTTCTCGACTGCGCCCACGGCGCAACCTATCACGTGGCGCCGGCCGTTTTTACTGAGCTAGGCGCGGAGACTGTGGTGATGGGCGCCTCGCCAGATGGCGTTAATATCAATGCCGAGGTCGGCTCTACTCATCCGGCGGCGCTGCAGCAGCGGGTTGCTTCTGAGTCCGCAGATTTTGGTATTGCCTTTGATGGCGATGGCGATAGGGTATTGTTTGTTGACGCTAGCGGTGAAGTAGTTGATGGCGATGAGCTGCTTTATGTCATTGCTGCTGAGCGCTTGCGTCGTGGCAAAGCGTGTCCCGGGGTGGTGGGTACGTTGATGTCCAATCTCGGTTTTGAGCTTGCGTTGAAGGCCTTGGGTGTTGGCTTTGAAAGAGCGAAGGTTGGCGATCGCTATGTGAAGGAGCGCATGAATGCGCTGGATTGGGATTTAGGTGGTGAAAACTCTGGTCACATTATATGCGCTGATGTGAGTACTACTGGTGACGGCATCGTCGCGGCTTTAAAAATAGTTGGGGCGATAGTTGGTAGTGGTAAAAGTTTGGCTGAATTAACGGCGCCGGTAAGCAAATTTCCGCAAATAATGGAAAATGTGCGCATTAATTCGCCGGTTGATTTAAAAAATAGCGAATTAGTAGCAGTAGTTGATGCTGTTGAGCTGGAATTAGCAGGCCGAGGCAGGGTATTATTGCGCGCTTCTGGAACTGAGCCGCTGTTGCGGGTCATGGTTGAAGGTGAAGATGAGGCGCAGGTTGCCGCACTTTGTCGGCGGCTTGCAGATAAGGTGCGAGAGCTTTCATCTTAAGCGTGTGCATCCTTGTATGTGCTTATAAGTTTATGTAAGATTGGCGCCCATTTTGCGCTAAGGGAAACGGCATGCGGAGTAATCTCGTAGCGGGTAATTGGAAGATGTGTGGTGATAGTGCCAGCATTGGAAAATTGGTGGCTAATTTAAAGGCCTTGCTACCTGCAGAACCGGGTGTTGATATCGCGGTGTTTCCGCCCTCAGTGTACATCGTTCAAGTTGTTGGTGGTCTGGCTGGTTCGCCGGTTGGGGTGGGTGCGCAAAATGTGTGTGAGCAGCCTAAAGATGGCGCTTTCACAGGTGAGGTGTCTGCGGCAATGCTGGCAGATGCCGGCTGTCGGTATGTGATTGTTGGTCACTCCGAGCGGCGCGCCATGTATGAAGATAGCAGTGAGCGTGTTGCCCAAAAAGCAAGTCAGGCTCTAGTTCAGGGTTTAACGCCGATCATCTGCGTGGGTGAGACAGAGGCTCAGCGCGATGATGGTTCAACCTTGCAAGTGATTGCTGGGCAGCTTGATGCCGTTTTTGCAGTGTTAAGTGCAGAGGCTATGCGCGGTATTGTTGTTGCCTATGAGCCGGTTTGGGCAATAGGTACCGGAAAGACAGCGACGCCATCGCAGGCTCAGGAAGTGCACGCGTTTATCCGTGCCTTGTTTGCGAAAAAAGACGAGCTCTTGGCGAAGGGTTTAAGAATTCTGTATGGCGGCAGTGTTAAAGCGGCCAATGCAGGTGAATTATTCGCGCAGGCGGATATTGATGGCGGTTTAGTAGGTGGTGCATCACTTGATGCGCAGGAATTTTCCGCAATATGTCGGGCGGCGGAGTAATGGAACAAGCAATTTTAATCGTACATGTGTTGGCCGGTTTGTCGATCATTGGTCTGATTCTGGTTCAGCAAGGTAAAGGCGCAGACATGGGGGCTTCTTTTGGCTCTGGTGCTTCGCAGACTATTTTTGGCAGCAGTGGTAGTGGCAATGTTTTGACTCGCGCTACTGCGATTTTGGCGACTGTTTTCTTTGTAACTAGCTTGTCTTTGGCTTATGTTGCCAAGCAGCGCAGTGGTGGAGAAGAGGATATTATTGTTGATGTTCCTGTTTTGCAGGAAAGTCGCGATGTGGCGCCAATGGGTGATGGGACAATGCCTGCTCAGCCAGAAAGAGCGCAGTCAGAAATGCCGGTAAGTGAAGAGATGCCAGCAGCAGGCGCGCAGTAAAAAGTTTTAGCCGAAGTGGTGAAATTGGTAGACACGCCATCTTGAGGGGGTGGTGAGCATTGCTCGTGCGGGTTCAAGTCCCGCCTTCGGCACCAAATTAAAGGGGTTATCGCTTGCGGCGATAGCCCCTTTTTTTATGTTTCGTGCGTTGGGTTCTGCTGTGGTTGTTCTGTGGTGGGACGCTGCGCCGATCACTTTGTTTTTGCTGTTGGTTGAAGTGTGCTCGCCCTAAGTGCGGGGTGTTACTAGCTTGACCTAGGTGGAGGCAGAGACTATAATGCGCCTCCTGATAGTGGGTCGGTAGCGCGATAGTGGCGAGCGGGCTTTAGGCGTAGGTGGCAAGGCTTCCTAGGTTGATCAGAAGTTTTCAGAAGCCCCTTGCACAGGGGCTTTTTCGTATTGCCGCAGGGCATACGTTAAGGAATTTCGAGTGGGCCTTGGGCCCATTTTTTATTGGTGGGTAGCGAACTTGTCCGGTAAGACCGTCAAAATTGAAGAGTTAATAAGGCCTGGTGTGGAAGCGCTGGGTTACGAGCTATGGGGCGTGGATTACCAGTCTCATGGTCGTCATACCATGCTGCGAGTATATATTGACAGCGAGAAAGGGATTGGTGTGGATGATTGCGCCAAGGTGAGTCATCAGATTAGCGGTGTATTGGATGTCGAAGATCCCATTGCCGGTGAATATAATCTGGAAGTGTCGTCGCCGGGTATGGATCGCCCTCTTTATACCCCTGAGCAATATATTCAGTATGTTGGTAATGATATCAATGTCCGATTGCGAGTTGCCTTTGAGGGGCGCCGTAAATTCCTTGGTCGCCTGATGGGTATCGAGGATGGCGATGTGGTACTGATGATGGAGGAGCATGAATACTTGCTGCCCTTTGATCAGATCGATAAAGCGAATGTTGTGCCCCGGTTTTAATCGGGCGCGCTAATTTCAATAGCCGGCTGCGGAAAGAGGCGGATAATGAGTAAAGAAATATTATTGGTAGTTGAGGCCGTCTCCAACGAGAAGGGTGTGTCTAAGACCATTATTTTCGAGGCAATTGAGCAGGCCTTGGCGACAGCAGCGAAAAAACGCTACGACGAAGACTCTGATATCCGTGTGGTGATTGACCGTACTACTGGGGATTACCAAACATTTCGGAGCTGGCTGGTTATGCCAGACGACGAGATGGCTTTGCTTGGCACTCACTTGACCTTAGAAGAGGCGCATGAATATAACGTCGATCTTAAGGCGGGCGATGTTCATGAAGAAATCGTTGAAAACGTTGGCTTTGGTCGTATCGCTGCGCAAACTGCTAAGCAGGTAATTGTGCAGAAAGTACGTGAAGCTGAGCGTGCGCAGATTGTTGATGAATATAAAGATCGCGTTGGTGAGCTTATCAACGGCACGGTTAAGAAAGTTACCCGCGACAGTATTATTGTTGACTTGGGTGGCAATGCCGAGGCCTTGTTGCCACGGGAAGAATTGGTTGGTCGCGAAGTGTTTCGTATCAACGACCGAGTGCGTGCGATTTTAGCTGATGTGCGCCCTGAAGCTCGTGGCCCGCAGTTGTTCTTGAGCCGTGCCTGCCCAGAGATGTTGATTGAGCTCTTCAAAATTGAAGTGCCTGAAGTCTCTGAGGAAGTCATTGAAATTCGCGCTGCGGCACGTGATCCAGGTTCGCGCGCTAAGATTGCCGTGAAAACTAATGACGGTCGTATCGATCCCGTTGGTGCCTGCGTAGGTATGCGCGGTTCGCGGGTGCAGGCCGTTTCCGGCGAGCTTGGTAACGAGCGCGTAGACATAATTTTGTGGGACGACAACCCAGCACAGCTAGTCATTAACGCCATGGCTCCCGCTGAAGTCGAATCGATTGTGGTCGACGAAGACACCCATACTATGGATGTCGGTGTAGCCGATGACAATTTGGCGCAGGCGATTGGTCGTGCAGGACAGAATGTTCGTCTTGCTGGTCAGCTTACAGGCTGGACAATCAATGTGATGAGCGTTGAGGAAATGTCTGCCAAGCACGAGCAAGAATCTGGGCATATTATTAGTTATTTTGTTGAAGCCCTAGATGTTGGTGAAGACATTGCAGAAGTTTTGGTAGAGGAAGGTTTTACCACGCTTGAAGAGGTGGCCTATGTTCCTTTAGAAGAAATGATGTCAATTGATGGCTTTGATGAAGATTTGGCCCAAGAGCTACGGGCGAGAGCAAAAGATGCGCTGTTAACGCAAGCAATTGCCAGCGAAGAAGTATTGGAAAGTGCTGAGCCGGCTGAAGACTTGTTGACGATGGACGGGATGGAAAAACATCTTGCGTTCATTCTTGCCAGCCGCGGCGTAGTAACGATGGAAGATCTGGCTGAACAGGCTGTTGAAGATCTTCTCGACATTGAAGATATGACTAAAGAACGGGCCGGAGAGTTAATTATGACTGCTCGTGCTCCGTGGTTTGCAGACGAAGAAGAATCTGCAAAATAAGCGAGTCGTACCGTTTTGGGAGAAAGATGAATGGCTGAAGTTACCGTGAGCCAGCTAGCAGAAGTCGTTGGCGCACCTGTCGAGCGTCTGCTGCGACAAATGAAAGAAGCGGGCCTGTCACACAGCGCTGCTCAACAAGCTGTGTCCGATGAAGACAAGCAAACCCTGCTGACTTTCTTAAAGCGGAGCCACGGAGAATCAGCCGAGGCTCCACAGCAAATTACGTTAAAGCGTAAAACCCTGAGCACCCTGAAAACTGGGTCTGGCGCAGGTAAGAAAACAGTTAATATCGAAGTTCGTAAAAAACGGACTTACGTGAAGCGTGATCCGGCAGAGATGGCGGCGGAAGCGGCAGCTGAAGAAGCGCGTTTGCGCGGAGACGCCGAGCCAGCTGCAGTGGCCGATGAAGTTGCGCCGGCGGTGGAAGTTGCTCCTGTAGTTGCTGAGCCTGTTGTTGCTGAAACGCCAGTAAAAGAAGCGCCGGTCGAGCCGAAGGTTGAGGAAGCAGTTGCAGAAGTAGCAGTGCCTGAGCCAGCGCCTGAGAAGAAAGAAGCTGAGCCGGTTAAGGCCGAGGAGCCTGCAGCGGTAGAAAAACCTGCGGTGGAGAAATCTGTGCCTGCCGAGCCGGTTGCGGAAGTGGCTAAGCCTGCCAATAAAACCGACGAATACCGTGAAGTAGTCGAAAACGTATTAGACGTTGACCCCGAAGTGCTTCGTCAGCGCGCTATTTTACGTCGTAAGGCGGAAGAAGAGCGTGTTAAGGAGCGCCGCGCGGCGGTTGTTGCCGAGAAGAAACGCGAAGAAGAGCAGCGTAAGGCGGCACGTGTTAAAGCCGCCGCTGCGCCAAGTAAGGCTGCGCCGCAATCCCAAGACGCCGCGCCGGCTTCAGCGCCTGCAGCGACTGAAAAAGGTGATGATAAGCCCGCGCCGCGTCACCATCGTCGCGCTGCTGCAGCACCTGCCGCAGCTGGTGATGACGATCGTCCACGTCGTAAAGGCGGTAAATCTCGCGGCAATAAGCGCGATGACTTTGATGGCAGCTTTGCTGGCGGACGCCGTAAGAAGAAAACGCTTAAATTGCCTGATGACGCTCAGCGCCACGCCTTTAACGCGCCGACTGATAAAATTGTCTACGCGGTTAATGTGGGTGAAACCACTACTGCTGCCGAACTTGCTACGCAAATGAAGGTGAAGGCTGCAGAAGTTATTAAGGAAATGATCAAAATGGGCATGATGGTTACCATCAATCAGCCTATTGATCAGGACACTGCTCAGCTAGTTGTTGAGGAGATGGGCCATACTGTTAAGTTGGTTTCAGAAGATGCTGTAGAAGAAGCGCTGGAAGAGACGCTTGGCGCTCGCGGTGCTGGCACCATGGTCGCTCGCGCGCCAGTGGTTACCGTTATGGGTCACGTTGACCACGGTAAGACCTCGCTGCTCGATTATATTCGTAAGGCCAAAGTGGCTAGCGGTGAAGCTGGTGGTATAACCCAGCACATCGGTGCCTACCACGTAGAAACTGGCCACGGCATGATCACTTTCTTAGATACCCCTGGTCACGCGGCGTTTACGCAAATGCGTGCTCGCGGAGCTAAGAGTACTGATATTGTTATTCTGGTTGTGGCTGCGGACGACGGCGTAATGCCGCAGACCGAAGAAGCGATTACTCATGCAAAAGCCGCGGGTGTTCCGTTGGTTGTTGCAGTGAATAAAATGGATAAAGAGGGTGCAGACCCTGAGCGAGTTAAAAACGAACTCTCACAGCGCAATGTTATTTCTGAAGAGTGGGGCGGCGATACCCAGTTTGTATATGTTTCTGCTCACTCTGGTGAAGGTATTGATAAGCTCCTCGATGCGATATTGTTGCAAGCAGAATTGCTTGAGCTAAAAGCAGCACCAGATTTACCGGCGCAGGGCTTGGTTATCGAATCGCGCTTGGATAAAGGCCGCGGTGCAGTTGCATCCTTGCTGATCCAGAGCGGTACCTTGAAGCAGGGCGATATCGTTTTGGCTGGTCAATGTAGCGGCCGGGTTCGTGCCATGACCGACGAAAACGGTAAGCCAGTAAAAGAAGCTGGTCCGTCAATTCCGGTTGAAATTCTTGGTCTCGACGGTACGCCAGACGCCGGCGATAGCTTTGTAGTGGTCGAAAATGACAAGCGTGCCCGCGAAGTTGCTGACTTCCGTCAGGTTCGTGAGCGTGAGCAGCGTATTAAACGCCAGCAAGCGGCCAAGCTAGATCGTATGTTTGAAAGCATGGAATCTGCTGAGCGCCGTATTTTGAATATCGTCTTAAAAACCGATGTACGCGGCTCGCTAGAAGCGCTACAGGCCTCGTTGCTCGATATTGGTAACGAAGAAGTTAACGTTAATATTGTTTCTGCTGGTGTTGGTGGTATAACCGAGACCGACGTAAACCTGGCGCTGACCTCTGGTGCGGTAATGTTCGGCTTTAACGTGCGCGCCGATTCTAGCGCTCGTAAATTGGCCGAGAACGAAGGCGTTGATCTGCGCTACTACAGCGTAATCTACGATGTTATCGACGACGTAACCGCTGCTCTGACCGGTATGCTTAGCCCAGAAATGCGCGAAGAAATCGTTGGTGTTGCCGAAGTGCGCGACGTATTCCGCTCACCTAAGTTTGGCGATATCGC
This sequence comes from Zhongshania guokunii, assembly GCF_040892635.1. NCBI lineage: Bacteria > Pseudomonadati > Pseudomonadota > Gammaproteobacteria > Cellvibrionales > Spongiibacteraceae > Zhongshania > Zhongshania guokunii. The sequence continues at coordinate 73,245 of NZ_JBFRYA010000017.1, forward strand.
TGGCTGTATGGTGGTTGAGGGCACGGTTTACCGTAGCAAGCGCATCCGTGTTCTGCGCGCCGACGTAGTAATTTACGAAGGCGAGCTCGAGTCATTGCGCCGCTTTAAAGATGATGCCGCCGAAGTTAAGAATGGTATGGAATGCGGTATCGGTGTGAAGAACTACAAAGACGTACGCCCCGGTGACAAGATCGAGGTTTATGAAGTGAAGGAAATCGCGCGTAGCCTGTAATGGGCCGCGCAATGGGGTATAAGCTCAATTGAAAGAATTTAGTCGCACGGCACGTATAGCGGATTTCCTAAAGCGCGAACTGGGTAGTTTTATTCAGAAAGAGCTGCGGGACCCGCGTCTTGGTATGGTGAGCGTGATTGATGCAGAAGTCAGTCGCGACATGAGTCACGCCAAAATATACGTCACAGTAATGGGTAAAGACTCGGCCGAAGAGGCCAAAGAGTCTTTGGACGTGCTAAACAAGGCTGCGGGATTTTTACGCAGCCAAGTGGCTAAAATCAATAATGCGCGAACTACCCCGCAGCTGCGTTTTTACTACGACAGCAGTATTAATCGTGGTCAACACATCAGTAAATTGATTCAGGATGCGGTCGCGTCAGACCGCAGCCGTTACCCGGAAGATGACGGGGAATAGTTTTGGCAAAAGCTCGTAAAGGGCGACCGATTAACGGCATTTTAGTGCTGGATAAACCCCCTGGTCGTTCTTCAAATGGTGCGATGGTTGTCGCCCGCGCTATCTACCACGCTACTAAAGCCGGTCACACCGGCGCCCTCGATCCTTTGGCCACTGGCGTTTTGCCGGTGTGTTTTGGCGAGGCCACCAAATTTTCTCAGTACTTACTTGAAGCGGATAAAGAATATCGCAGCACCTTTGTGTTTGGTCAGCAGACCGATACCGGTGATTCCGAAGGTGAAGTGCTGGCCGAGAAAGACGCCTCAAGCTTAACCGTCGAGCAACTCGAAGCCCATATCGACACCTTGCGCGGCGATATCTTACAAGTGCCACCGATGTATTCGGCGCTTAAGCGCGACGGCAAGCCTTTGTATGAGCTGGCGCGTAAAGGTATAACCGTTGAGCGTGAAGCGCGGCCCGTGACAATTCGTGAATTTGAGCTAGAGTCATTTACTGCTGGGCCATTGGCGCTGGCGGTGGTGCGGGTGGTTTGCACTAAGGGTACTTATATTCGCTCCCTCGCCGAAGACTTGGGCGAGGCGCTGGGAGTCGGTGGCCATGTTGCGACCCTGCGGCGTTTGCAGGCGGGACCGTTTTGCGAGGCTCAGGCGGTTGCTACCGAGACAATTCAAGCTCTGCGCGATGCGGGTGATTTTGCCGGATTAGACGCCTTGCTGCTGCCCATTAGTGATGCGCTTGGTCATATGAACACGCTCAGCCTTGGCGATACTGCGGCTTATTATTTGCGCCAAGGTCAGGCGGTGCAGGTATCTGGCGCGCCTACCGAAGGGTTGGTAGTGCTCAGCGACAATGACGGCGAATTCATGGGAATTGGTGAAATTTTAGACGATGGGCGAGTTACGCCTCGTCGTTTGCTTTCAACTATGGGATAATGCGCGGCTGATTTTGCGAAGCTGACACAAAAATAGCTCACGCAATAGGAAAATGAAGCTTTGAGTTGATTCTGGGCTTCCGAACCTGACTGTAAATATGCGCGGTCAGGCTCGATTGATAAACGCATATTCGTACTTAAGGAATGTAAAAATGGCATTATCTGCTGTCGAGAAAGCTGAAGTTGTTAAAGACTACCAAACCGCCGAAGGCGACACTGGTTCACCAGAAGTGCAAGTTGCACTGCTGACCGTCAACATTAACAAGCTACAAGGTCACTTCGAAGGCCACAAAAAAGATCACCACTCACGTCGTGGTTTGATCCGTATGGTTAACCAGCGTCGTAAATTGCTGGATTACCTCAAGCGTAAAAACCAAGAGCGTTACAGCAAACTGATCAAGCGTTTAGGTCTGCGTCGCTAAAAAAGAATAAGTGAGGGGGCCTTAGAGGCCCCCTTATTACTTTTATCATCCTTATTTTGGGAGGAATTACTCCGTGAATCCCGTTACTAAAACATTCCAGTGGGGCAGCCAAACTGTCACCTTGGAAACCGGTCGTATAGCCAGACAGGCTAGCGGTGCGGTATTGGTTACTATCGATCAAACTCAAGTTTTGTGTACTGTGGTTGCAGCTAAATCTGCTAAGCCGGGTCAAGACTTCTTCCCGCTGTCTGTGCACTATCAAGAGCGCACTTACGCTGTGGGTAAGATCCCCGGTGGTTTCTTTAAGCGCGAAGCTCGCCCCTCTGAAAAAGAGACGCTGACTTCACGTTTGATCGACCGCCCGATTCGCCCGCTGTTTCCTAAAGGTTTCCAGAACGAAGTTCAGGTTATCTGTACGGTTATGTCTGCAGACAAAGTAAACGATCCAGATATCGCTGCGCTGATTGGTACTTCTGCGGCACTCGCTATCTCTGGCGTACCATTTGCTGGCCCCGTTGGCGCAGCCCGCGTTGGCTTTACCGCTGAAGATGGTTATATCCTCAACCCCACGTTTGAGCAGCTGAAAACCAGCATGTTGGACATGGTTGTTGCAGGTACTCAAGACGCAGTACTTATGGTTGAGTCAGAGGCTAAGCAGCTGACTGAAGACCAAATGTTGGGCGGCGTGCTTTACGCTCACCAAGAAATGCAGGCTGTTATCCAAGCGATTAAAGAGCTTGCCGCAGATGCAGCTAAGCCCACTTGGGACTGGCAGCCAGTAGCAGAAAACACTGCTTTATTGGGCGCTGTCGCCGAAGGCTTTAAAGCTGGTTTGGGCGACGCCTACCGCATTACTGATAAAATGCTGCGTTACGCCAAAGTTGGTGAACTGCGCGACCAGGCAATTGCTGCGCTGGCCAGCGGCGAAGACGCGCTGTACTCAGCTGATGACGTAAAAGGTGTTTTTGCTAAGCTGGAAAAACAAATTGTTCGTCAGCGTATTTTGAACGGCGAGCCGCGTATTGATGGCCGTGACGGCCGCACTGTACGTCCAATTAATGTTGAAGTTGGCGTATTGGGCAAAGCTCACGGTTCTGCATTGTTTACTCGCGGTGAAACTCAGGCGATTGGTGTGGCAACATTGGGCACGTCTCGCGACGGCCAGTTTGTTGACGCATTGCAGGGTGAGTTTAAAGATCACTTCCTGTTGCACTATAACTTCCCTCCCTACTCAGTAGGCGAGTGCGGTCGTATGGGCAGCACTGGTCGTCGTGAAATCGGTCACGGCCGTTTGGCGCGTCGCAGCTTAGAAGCAGTATTGCCGAGCGTTGAAGAATTCCCGTACACCATTCGCGTTGTATCAGAGATTACTGAATCTAACGGCTCAAGCTCCATGGCTTCGGTGTGTGTTGGCAGCTTGTCCTTGATGGATGCCGGTGTGCCGTTAAAAGCACCTGTTGCTGGTATCGCGATGGGTCTGGTTAAAGAAGGCGAGCGTTTCGCTGTTCTTACCGACATCCTCGGCGACGAAGATCACCTTGGCGATATGGACTTTAAAGTAGCGGGTACTGCCGACGGCGTAACTGCACTGCAGATGGACATCAAGATCGAGGGTATTACCCAGAAGATCATGGAAGTCGCTCTGGAGCAGGCTCAGCAAGCTCGTTTGTTGATTCTTGGTCAAATGAACCAGATCTTGGCGAGTTCGCGCAGCGACGTTTCTGACAACGCGCCAAGCATGCACGTGATGAAAGTCGACTCTGACAAAATCCGTGACATCATAGGTAAAGGCGGCGCCACTATTCGCAGCATGTGCGAAGAGACTGGTGCGCAGATTGATATCGAAGATGACGGTACGGTTCGGGTTTACGGCTCTGACGCTGCCTCGCGCGACGACGCAGTTAACCGCATTTTGGCAATTACTGCTGAAGCGGAGATTGGTGCAATCTATACGGGTAAAGTTGCTCGTATCGTAGACTTTGGTGCCTTTGTGACTATTCTGCCAGGTAAAGACGGCCTTGTGCATATCTCTCAGATTTCTGACGAGCGTGTCGAGAACGTTAGCGATTACCTAACGGAAGGCCAAGACGTACAGGTTAAAGTCCTAGACGTTGACGCCCGTGGTCGTATCAAGTTGTCGATCAAAGAAGTTGCGGCAGAAGCTGCAGCGGAGCAAGCAGGCGAAGCCGCTGCTGAATAAGCGCTGTTTACTTGTTTGAAAAAAACCCCGCTTTAGCGGGGTTTTTTTTGTCTCAATATTTTTAAATTTTAGAATTTAGCGCGCTGAAGTAGCGCTAGACAGCATCGCAGACTGTGTTAATCTCCGGATGCGGTATAAAAACTTAAAAACAACAAAGGGGATTTTGAATGAAAAAATTACTACTGGCCTCGGCGGTAATGGCTTTTTCTAGTGCTTCGTTTGCAGTAGCGCCGGGTGGTCCTAATTGCGGCTGGGGCAATATGTTGTTTGCTGGTCAATCTGGTTTGCCCTCACACTTGGTTGCGTCGATCACCAACGGTACATCGGGTAATAATACTTTTGGTATGACCTTGGGGACCAACGGTTGTTCAGCAGACGGCACATTGACTTACGGCGGTAAGAAAATGATTAACGTTGGCGCCATCATGGATGAGTTTTCTGAAGACGTAGCGCGTGGCGACGGCGAGGCATTAACTGCTGTTGCCGTTTCACTGGGTATTAGTGCAGAAGATCGTCCGGTGTTTAAAGCGGCAATGCATCAGCACTTTGACAGCCTGTTTCCACAGGGTGATGTCAGCGCCGATGCGGTAGTTGCATCAATGCTTGAGATTATGAAAAGCGATCAGCGTTTAGCGAAATACGCTGCATAAAATTTCTTTTCATTGAATCGATAACGGTCCCTAGGGGCCGTTTTTTTATACAAGGAAATTTATGGCGCGTTCACTCGTCGCGATATTTGCGCTGTTATTTAGCACTGGCTCTCATGCTTTAGAAGCTGCGTCAGCGCGGGATTTGGCTGCTTTGGCACAGAGTAGCGCATGGCGCGCCTTGCTGCATATTCCAAGGGGAGAGGCCGGACGCAGCTATATCGACGATCCTCGGTTTTTCTTGGCAGATAATGGTCTCCAAGATCGCGGGGCAGAATTAAGCGCGACATTAGCTGCTTTCGCGCAGGCGCCGGAGGCAACCGCGTGCCGCTTTCCCGCGCGCTATGGGTGGTTGCAGCAGCAGGGCTTGCTGTCTGGTAATCTTCTGGTCAATTGTGAGGATTATCAGCAGTGGCGGGCACAGACCGATATCCAGCGCGTGGTGCTGGTGCTGGCCGCCAGTTATTTAAATAGTCCGTCCTCTATGTATGGTCATACTTTTTTGCGGTTAGATCCCGCTGGGGCGCGCAGCGAAAGTGCATTTTTATCCTATGCCTTAAACTTTGCGGCAAGCATCCCCGCTGGAGAAAATGGCATGTTATACGCTTACCGGGGGATTCTTGGTGGCTACCCAGGCTTATTTAGCATGCAGCCATATTACGAAAAAATTCAGGAGTATAGTCGCTTAGAAAACCGCGATATGTGGGAGTACCCCTTAGAATTAAATGCCGCGCAAATCGATACTCTGTTGGCTCACACCTGGGAATTGCGGGGAATTAATTTTGATTATTATTATTTTGATGAAAACTGTTCTTTTCGTTTGCTCGAGTTGTTAGAGGTCGCATTGCCGGACTTAGATTTAACGTCTGTCTTTGTTCGCGCCGCAATGCCGGTCGATACCGTGCGCGCGGTGATCGATGCGGGTTTGGCGAGTGAACCAGAGTACCGAGCGTCAAAACGCATTGAGCTAGAGTTGCTGTTACACGGTTTTGATCGTGCTCAGCGTCGCTTGGTGAGGGGCTTGGCGGCGAGCTCGGATGTGTTGCAAAGCGCGGAATTTAAGCGCTATGCAAAAACCCAGCGCCAAACGATGGCGATGGCCGCCTACCGCTATCTGCGGTATACCGATAATCGCGAGCAGCGTAGTGCGGAAGTCGCTGCGCGCAGTCTTGCATTACTGCGTGAGGTTCGGCGTTACGGCGCCGTGCAATGGCCCCTTCCTAAACCTCCCGCTCAGCCAGATTTAGGCCACCCAACATCAATACTGGCGCTGAGTATGGGTTCCCGAGGCGATCGCCAATACAGTATTGGCGAATGGCGAATCAGTTATCACGACGCGCTAGATTCGAAAGTTGGTTATCCAGAGGGTGCGACGCTTAGTATGGGTCGTTTGCAATTGCGCTGGCAGGAAGCGGAAGGGCGGAGTGATAACAAGCTGCAATTGCAGCGCTTTGATCCCATCGCGATTCGCTCCTTGGCGCCCCGCAATGAATTTTTCTCGCCCCTGAGTTGGCAGATCGACGCAGGCTTAGAGCGTTTAGACGATAGCCCAGAGCAAAGTTTGGTAACGCGGGTTAGCGGCGGCGCAGGCATGAGTGTCGCGGTATTGGGCGGGCTGGCGTACGCGCTACCGGGGCTGCGTTTAGAATACAACGACGATGCTCGGCGTAATTTGCGTTTGGCGCCGCAAATTGCCTTTGGCCAGTTGTGGCAGGGTGATGTCTTGGCTTGGGAATTAGCATTCACCTATAGTGATTTTGGCGCAGAAGGCGAGCGTCGTAGCGCTGCGCTAAGCAGCAATTGGGCTTTGTCGTCTAGCCAGGCACTGCGGGCGTCAGTGGATTACCGCAATCAGCCTTGGGGCGAATCTACGGGTGTAGAGGTGTCATGGCGCCATTATTTTTGAGGTTGAATCAAATCGCGAGCTTGGTTTGTCTGCGAGGCTGGCGCGGTCTTCCTTCGCTGGTGCCGATAATTCTAATATTATGCGGCTGTGAGGGGTTGTTGTTCTTTCCCCAGCAGCAATTACTGCGTAGCCCCGCCGATGTTGGTCTGAGCTATCAGGAGGCGAGTATTGCCCTTGATGGCGGCGATACCGTTCACGGCTGGTGGCTCCCTGCTGCAGGCAATGCGCAGGCCACAGTACTTTTTGCCCATGGCAACGCCGAAAATATTAGCACCCATCTCGCTAGCGTTTATTGGCTGCCCGCACGGGGTGTAAATGTGCTGCTAATAGATTACCGGGGCTACGGCAAATCTATCGGCAGTCCCAGCGTTGTGAATGCTCAGTTAGATGTAGTTGCGGGTCTGGCGTGGCTGGCAGGTCAGGCTAGCGAGCGCGATACGCCGTGGTTTGTATTGGGGCAAAGTTTAGGTGCGAGTGTGGCAGGGGTTGCTGTAGCGCGCAGCGGAAATAAATATCCCAATATGGCGGGACTGGTATTGGATGCGGGCTTTAGTCGTTACGGTGACATCGCCCAAGAAATAGCGGCTGGGAATTGGCTAACTTGGTCATTTCAGTGTTTTGCGCGCTGGGGAATGCCAGACGGCCAAGATTTGATTGATGAGCTTGCTGCAATAGCGCCTCTGCCCCTGTTAATAATCCACGGTCGCCAAGACCCCGTTGTGCCCTATGCTCACGCCGCAGCCCTGTATAAGGCCGCGCAGCAGCCGCGTCGTTTGCTGAGCTACGACGGCGGCCATATCGAAACCTTTAATCAGGCCGCGAGCGCCGTTCAAAACCGTGAGCAGCTTATGGATTTCATTAGCGCGGCGGGTGAGGATTGGCGCTTAAACCGCCAATTAAAACGCGACTCTCTTTAATGCTGGTGGCCGCCCTCGCCGTGGGCGTGACGGTGGCGAATCTCTTCGTCGGTAGCGTCGCGAATATCCTTGATCAATACCTTAAAGCTCAAGATTTGACCTGCGAGTGGGTGGTTGAGGTCGACGTCTACTGAGAACTTACCCACTTTTACCACCGTAGCTTGGCGCATACCTTTATCGGTATTAAAACTGATCGCTTGGCCGGGCTTCATCTTGCCCTCGTGCTTAAGGTATTTGGCCGGAATGCGCTCCTGCTTGTTGGGTTCAACGTGGCCGTAGGCATCTTCTGGTGCGAGAGTAACCTCAAACTCGTCGCCAATCTTGTGGCCAGCCATCGCTGTTTCTAAGCCACTGATGATATTGTCGGCGCCGTGCATATACAGCGACGGGGTATCGTTAAAATTGTTTTCTAATACCTTGCCCTGGCTGTCGCTGAGCTCATAGTGAAAAGACACTACCTTATTCTTGCTGATTTCCATGCTTTCTCCTCGCCGCCGTCGGATATCGTGCAGCTATCTTAAGGCGCGTATAGTAATCTTGAATTTCATTTAGTGGTAGGTTTGCGGGGCTGAATCTAATGGAGAAATACAATGGGTGAGGTCATCCCCTTTGCACGGCGCCCGAAGGGGCCAAAAGCAGTGAGCAGTCTATGTCGCGAAGGGCATCACAAATGGCAGGTTGATAAAGTTAAGCAGTTTGATGTGAAGCAGGGCAAGCTCGTGACTGTTTATCGCTGTGAGCGCTGTGGGCAGAAGAAAATAACGGCGCATTGACGTTGGTTGATTCTGAGCGAACTTAGTCTAGCTCAAGATTTTCGTAATGCAAAATGGCGTTCCGTCCAGATGATTTTGCCGCATACAGGGCGATATCCGCTTCTTTAAAACAATGGCTGACGTCAGTATTGGCCAAATCTTCGGCATGCTCCTTGGTGGTTATGCCGCAGGAGAAAGTCACGGGGGCATTGTTTTGGCCTGGGTGGGTAATCGATAGCGCGTTAAATGCTTCGCGTATCTTTAATAAAAGTAATTCTGATCTTGTTGGCTCGTCAGGCTTTACTGGTTCGGACTATTTTTATCACTGCTGTAATCGTGGCGTGGTGACCGAAGGTCATAGAGTCGTTTGCTTGGGGTGGGTCTAAATTCAAAAGTGTCACGGAAAACGTCACGGAGCAGCACGCCAACCTTATGCACTATTTGGCTGATTACCCTGTGCTGCAAGCACTGTATGTGGCCAAACAACGGTTGATCCGGTTTGTGCTGCTCAAGACCCTGACGCGCAAGAAAGCCAGCATCAAGTTGCCGGTATTTATGAGATTGCTTGATGAGCTCGCTGAGAGCCCGCTACGAGCGCTAGCTAACACATTGCGCTCATGGTTGAAGCCCATTGTGGCCATGTGGCGATTTAGTAAAAGTAATGGAATAACGGAGGGCTTCCACAACAAAATGGAAATGATGACACGACGAGCGTATGGTTTTAGAAACTTTGAAAATTACAGGATAAGAGTGCTGGCCCATTGTGGATGGGACGGTGTGATTAACAGGGTTTAATGAGTGCCATCCCCCGTTAATGGGGTAGAGCCGGTCCAAAACCGACAGGCGAAAAAAAACGGCAAGCCAGTAAGTAACTGATTTGCCGTTCTTTAAAGTGGTAGCGGGGGCAGGATTCGAACCTACGACCTTCGGGTTATGAGGCTGATAATAATAAATATCATCATGTGCCACTAACCGCAAATATACGTGTTAAATATAATAAAAACAATAGTTTATTATCACTTACCGGATACCAAGAACATCAAATAAGACCATTTATGGTCACACAAAAGTGTCACAAAAATAATACTTGAATTTACACCATTTTTTCTAAATCATGACGGTAAGGCTATCTTTAGCTACATCGCTACATCGCTACATCGCTACATCGCTACATCGCTACATCGCTACAGGCTTGGCATTAATGAACATAACCGTTTCGCAGCTCTACCTACCCTCCGGCCCGCTGTCACTAATTGAGAGTGCCGCTCGAGAACTGAGCAGCAAGCTACCCCCGCCAGTGTGGCTTGATGGGGCGCTACTCAGCCAACTGCTTGCTGCACAACCAATCCGAGCACAGAAGATCAAAAGACACTTCTGCGTGGTGGGAGGATTCCGCACATACCATCTCGCCATAGCAATGATCCCCCCAAGCAAGACCATACCGATTGAGGTGGTAACGGAGGGTGAGAGGCAGCTTGTCGAGGCTGCATTAGCCGCACTACTTGCACACGTACTGGATGGGCAGCAAGGAGAAATATCTGCGAGGCGATTTGCGTATAACACTTTGCGGCGCATGGCGCTGGATCTAAGGGCATACCCAAAGATAAAAACCCCTAGAGTCCTATCCCCCCGAGACCTCAGGGCGGCCCTCAATATTATGCCGCACGAAACAAAAACCCCCAGAGCCCGCCTATCCGACTACGGCAAGCTCATGAGAGCACGGAAGTAAGTGGCACTGTTTTTGATGCGCCACGTAATATAGGGCACATTGTCGTGGTGGAGTGCCTTCCTTTAAGACATTAATTTATATACGGTTTGCCAGATTCCTGAGCGCATTGTGTTTTCAGGGCGCCGGATATAGCTCAAATACTTAAATGTTACTATATAGTATCTTGTGACTAAAATTATCCTGACATAAATACTCTGGTATAGTCCTATATTAGTAGGATACAATAAAACCACATATAAATTTTATGTCAGGAGAATGGTTACCATGTCAGTGGCAATGAAAGTCGCCCTGCGAATCGGTCACATTAAACGAGGCGTGCCCTTTTCCATTACGAGGTTTTACGCGCTGGGCAGTCACACGTCTGTACAAAAAGCGTTCAGTCGGCTTACTAAAGACGGTGTGTTGGAAAGGGTCTCGAAAGGGTTTTATGTTCGTCCGAAACCAATGGTGAGTATGCCCTCGATAAAAATCACCACTAGCGCTGAAAATGTTGCTAAAGCTTGGGCTAGAGAGCATGGCTATAAACTGGTTAGCCAAGGACAGGAGGCCGCTTACCGTTTGGGCTTTCAGTCACAGGCACCCATGAAAAAGGTGTATTGGAGCAATGGTCCTTCACGGGAGTTTCGTGTTGGTAATCAGGCGGTTGAGATTCGACGTATTTCTAGCCAGAAGTTGCGCTGGCAAAACGCTCCGGAAGGGGCGTTGCTACGAGGGCTTTTGGTCACCCCTCCTGAATCAATCGAAGTATTTGAGCTGGAGCAGGCCATGAGGCGGCTTTCTCTGACTCCGACAGAAGAGAGATTGGCCGTCAAAAAGCTTTGCGCTTTGCCATTGCTTAATGGCTGGCAAGCCAAGCTCGAGCAGCTTGGGCAGGTTAACTAATGCACATCCTTGAGTGCTACCAGCACCCTGATACGCGAAAGGAGCTAGAGGAATTATTGTCACTGGGAGCGCAGCAGCACCCAGATGGTTTGCCTGACTTTTTCCTAGAAAAAGATCTCTGGGTCACAGAAATACTCCGATTGCTGTACGACGAGAAACTGCTGGGGGAATTTGCTGTTGCGTTCAAGGGCGGGACAGCGCTGAGTAAATGCTGGAAAGCAATAGATCGCTTTTCCGAGGATATCGATTTATCAATCCACTGGGCCGATTTGGCGGGCATCGAAGACGAAGCCGCCGCTTGGGATCGAACCACACGCAACCCCAGCCAGCAGAAAAAGTTTAGGCAGCGTCAAGCCGACCGCCTTACCGACTGGTCTCGAGAGTTTGTTCAGCGCCTAAATCAGCGGCTTGCCGCATATAATATTGAGGGGCTTGGGGCGTCGCTATTGCCCGACTCCAATGGAGAGAAAATCGAAGTCCATTTTCCCCGCGTGACCCCTAGTGATAGCCAGTATCATTTAGACTATGTGCTCCTAGAGTTCGGCGGTCGGAATCGTGGCCAGCCCACGGTTATTCATACGGTAGATTGCTACTTGTCTGAAGTTCAAGCGCTATCTGCGCTGACCTTTCCTCAGGCTAAGGTGCATGCTTATCACCCGTCCTTCATTCTCTGGGAAAAGCTAACGGCGCTTCACCAATTTTCCATGATGGAAAAAGAGCCGAATACACATCGCCTTGCTAGGCATTGGTATGACGTTGACTGCATGTTACAAAAATCAATAGCGAACCCGTTCACCAGCGGTGACGCCCGAGATGCAGTAATTGAAATGAAAAAGCAGCGTTGGGCCGAGAAGGGCGTCGATTATGAGCAGGCGCGCACGGGCGGATTGAAGCTTATTCCGGCAGCCAGACGCCTGGCTGGCATTGCCAAAGATCACGAGGATGCTATTCAAGGGCGGATGTTTTTGCAGCATCCTGACAGCTTTCAAGCGATCATTGAACGCATATCAAAGGCGCAGGACGCTATTAATGAATTGTAAAAGTCTGCGTACTTCATCACTCATGCTTAACTAAATCAAAAACTTGGGAGTGTAGTCGCAGCAACGAGCCCCTAACGATATCGAGTGGAGCAATAGTTAGATGAGTGAAGCCAATAGCATTTCTCGTTTAGCGCTTGAAACACAAATTGACGAGCAGCGCCTGAAATTATTGTTCGACACCTTGCATGCTCCGGCGTCCCTAACAAGGCTTAGACTCGTGCTCTTCAATCTGAAGGCTGCATTACAGGTAGGTCAGGCGCTCCGCTCTTTTCTATTTGGTAGTCTTGATGCCGAGATATTTTCGATTGATGACATAGATCGATTATTAATTGTGCTCGAGCCAAGGGAGAACTCCGGCTTTACGCCGGACTCTCAGTGGATAGACGAGTCGGCTGAATCCCGAGGGATTATAAAGGAGCACCCAGAATGGGCGATGCTGATAATCGGCCGTTCAAATCCTATTCGACAACAGAACTATATAAAGCATCTTTATATAGTTCTGTTTTGCGCAATTTTACAGCGCAAACGTCACGATAATCTGGGCTCGGAAATTGATGTTGGGTGCTTGGTTATGCGCAAACTCGCAACGGGTAAAACGCCGGCATCGTACCTATTTGAGGTATCGGACAGCTGGTCTCTTTACGATTACTTGCAGGCGCTGAAAGCGCTCCCTGAAGAAGTTTTTCCTAGCTGGTCCGGTGTCGAGCTCCTCGTCCGAAAAATTGACGAGAAATTGGGTAAGACCCGCTTTGTATCTGGTCGAAAGGCCGAGGGTAGCGTTGTCGAGCGTGTTGAGCGAGGTGATGTCGATGATCCAAATCCTGAAGGCCCAGTATCGGAACTACACATTTATCAGTCTCAAACCGATCCTGAAACGAAAAATCGAGCGCGTGCATCGGGATTGCATCCAGCTGAAGTGGAGGATCTGCGGGCAGTGGGCGTTCGCTATTCCAGCGTCAGCCCTACCGCCAATTTCGATCTCCGAGATCATGCACGGCGGCAATCGAGTCAGATTCAGCACCTGAGTAGTTTGAATCAGCGCCTGCCTTTTCGCTATCAGCAATTAACTAAGACTGAATTGGCCGTTGTCGCTGCGCTCCCAATGGAGCTTATTCAAAGTGCGCGGCCCAAGAAAACTGTGGAAGGAGATACGAACGGTTCCGTTGAGTCTCAGTACAATGAGTACGTTGCCGGGCTTATCCAATTGCTATTGTGGTTGGGGCGGCCGCTGAAACAGCTACTTGGGATGCGTATTTACCGTCAGTTGGATGAGCTGCCAAAAGCGGTCGAGGCCCTTGCTTACGTGTTGGAAGACGACGTGTTTGTGTTGCCGATACGTTCACCGGAGTGGAAACGCAAATTGAGCGAGAATGATCGCTATTTACTTGAGCACATCGGCGGGGCGTCACAGGCTTCATCAGAGCATCGTATCATGGTGTCCAGCCCTATTCGTTTTCGGCGAATGATTCAGTTCATTGAAGAAAAATATGGTGAATTAGGAACTGGGCGCGCGAGGTACCTCTTTCCCCCGAGGCTACACGGTGCTCTTGAGGTTCGATTAAGCACGGAACTGTCAAAGTGTAATCGCCAAAAAGATGTGCGTCTCACGCCACTCAGAATCAGCCAAGCCTTATTTGATGAAATCACGATGTTCTCGACTGATTGGGTGGATGCATCATTACTGACTGGGCATGTGTTTACGATTACCGAGGTTGCCTCCCATTACTACACCATAAGCGGGGATGATCTGGAGGTTTTATACCACGCGGCGGTGGATTCTTTGAGGAACCGGCTTGCGCCATATTTGGGGTTAGATATTCGGAGCCTTTATGATTTTGAGCAAACTCTCCCGAATGAGGCAGATCACGGTAGTAAACTTAATGTGACGCCCCAGTTAGTAAAAACACTGGTTCAGCATTTCAAACATGAGCTCGCTATGGCAAAGAGGCGGGAGCCAGGGGTAACAGCTGTTCACAATGCGTTAACTACATACATTTCATTCTGGGTGCTATTTTGTACGGGCTATCGTGCAGTCAATGACTTGATATTCAGAATTCAGGAGATAGATTGGGCGTCCGGTTTACTTGTTATCTCTGATAAGGATGACGACTACCAATCCAGTTCACGGATTGTGTGGTTGCCCCCTAAACTTTTGCAACAGATTGACCTCTATATGAAGCACTTAGAGGTGATGCAGACAAAGCTACTTTCTAGTACACAGGCTTGGCATCACGTTCATCAATTGCTCCGAGAGCCTACAGAAGATATTCCTCTTTTGTTTTTCATTCGAGAGGATAACGCCATTCAGCGCCTTACACCGGAAAGCCTTCGAGAACAGATTGAGGAATACACTCTTCCGATTAATATTGGGCGCCACTACCTGCGACCGAGACTCCGCGCCCTTGGCTGCCACGCAGAGTACGTCAATGCCTATTTGGGCCATTGGCAAATTGGTCAGGAACCGTTTGGTCGATACTCTTCCATGAGCCCTTTAGAAATGTTTTCCCAGATATCACCTTTCCTAGAAAACCTGCGCCTTGAGGCGGGGTGGACGCCGCAGTCTGGGTTCGCCAGTGCCTGAGGCTACGATATTTTGGTCTGGGTGGAAGTTGATCGAACCCGAGCAAGCGACAGGTGGTGCAGCCGCACGAACGTATAATCGATTAAAGAGTAAGCGCCGCCGGCAAGAGCAAGTGCTTGAGATGATTGCTGATGACCTCCCAACGCTTCTATGCGGCGATTTGGATGTGGTTGTCCCTGATCCTCTGGTTGAAAAATGGGTGTCAGTTATTAATAAAAAGGAGGGAAGCTCAATATATGATGTGCGGGACCAGATGAATTTTCTGGCGTCTAGCCTTGAAAGGGGCGCGCAGCAGTTGGGCTGGAAAGTCAGCCCGCTGTCGCCGATTCGTCTCCTGAGGCGAGAGGCCAGTCCGTTTACAGTGGACTCGTTCTCAAATCTGAGTGAATTCCGAATTTGGCAGGCGGATATTGAGTCACGACTCAAGCTTCTTGATTTTGGCGGTGAGCGCCAAAACGAGGCTCTGACGAGAGGACGCAATGCTGAGCATACAAGCTGGGGCCTAGTGTTATACAGCGCAGTAACACGCGATGCCATGCTGAACAAAAAATACCTCAACAGCCTCCCGTTGTTTATCGATACCCTGTGTCTGGGTAAGGGGATGGCTTGGATTACGTTTTTTGATCAGGACGAGCAGGAAGAAAAAGACGTGGCCAATTCAATTCGGTGGCGGTGGATTATCAGTCCTTCAAGTCTTGCGCTGCTGCTTCGGCATATTAGTTCATTTGGTCATCCAAGAATCAAAAATGCTGTAGAAGCTCAGCGATATACACAGCAGTCGTGGCAGGCTATGTGTAAGTTGTTTGGTGTTGAGAGTAAGAGTTTGTCAAACGTGGTTTCAATGCTTGGAACTGCTTTTGCATTTCAGCTCCCATCTTATCTGGTGGGTAGCTTACGTGGTCGGCACGTGAGTACATCGCTTCCGGAGCGCCGCTGGAGGCAGTTACTATTAGGGGGGCGGAATCTCCTGGCTGATTCCGAGGAAGGGCCTAGCGCTGCAATAGAACTTGGTGCTAAACGAATTACAATAAATCCAGATTTCGACAAAATCAGCAGCCTGCACAATAGCGCAGATATCTTAAAATCTTTAAGCGGTGCGGTTTACAAGCGACGTAATGAACGGCGCTTATCTCATAGTGAGCTAACCCAAAGATTGAGTAGTATAGAGGCGGAAGCTGCCGCTGCTGCGCCAATTATTCATGTAATCAGTCTATGGACTATTCAGTTGCATAGGGAGAAACTCAAACCCAGTACTATCTATCGCTATCTTAGTGCTATAGCTCGCTCACTATTTCTAACCGTTGGCGGAAGTGCCGTCAAACCGGAGCACGCGCTCGAATTAAGTAAAGCCTACGATGAAATTATTGAGCAAGCGAAAACTCAAAAATCAAAGCGATATCGTCAGGTGGTACTTGCTCGATTTCATCGGTTTCTTGTTCTGGAGTGCGATTTCCCAGCAGTAAATATTGGTAGTAACGATACTGGATTAATCACGGGGAACTCGGACGCCAATATTATATCGGAAAAAGAATATGAGCTAATTTGCGCCGCCATTCTTTCTCCAGGCCACTCCAGTTTAATCCGGATCTGTTATTGGATATTCGTTCTCGGCTATCGCGCTGGACTCCGCATTAGTGAAGCGCTTTCTGTACAGTTAGCGGATATCATAATGCCTGATTCTAGCTTTGATGGCGCTGAACTCGTCCTGATTGTGAGGCAAAATGCCTTTGTAGATACCAAAGCCTACGATTCTCGTCGACTTCTGCCGCTTCACCTATTACTGACAGAGCCAGAACTAGTTGCGTTCAGGGAGTTCTGCCAGTTCCGGCGCGCAACTAATGCAAACAGGAGGACGATGCTGTTCCGGGAGGGCCGCGATGAATCGGCACCACTTATGGATAACATTGTTCACCCCATTATCCATGGGGCTATGAGGGCGGTGACGGGAGATCAAAAACTCCGTTTCCAACATCTACGCCATACTTTCGCTAACAACCTCCTTATGGCCTACCATGGCGTGGTACCACCTTGGCCGCATCCGCAGCACCTCGAGAAAATCATCGGGGAACTAAATGCGACCTATACTCGAACTGGGCTGTATTTTATTTCACAGCTTACCGGCCATCAGTCGCCATACACGACGCTAACCGATTATCTGCATTGCATTGAATTATTGCAGCAACATTATTGTAATTTGCCGGTTGAGTGGGGGGCGGGTCCAAGTGGAGTAGTTCCTCCTGAAAAACAGTTAGACGCCTTTCTTGGTATTCTTAATATTAAACAGTCACGCATTCGGAAGTGGAAAGAGCGCTACGGTAATGACTGTGGTGAATGGCTTCTTAGGGCTTTTCCAAAAGTAATGGTTGGTCGTCTTTCTCAAGATACAGTAGCGCTATATGGTGCGCCTAGAATACAAATTTCGGAGTTTAGAACGCTCGACCGGCTTAGCTTGAGTGAGGTGGAAGCAATTGTATTCGCCGAAAGGAAAGCGCCAGATGAGCTTGATCGGGTTTTTCGGCTGGAAAGCGGATCATGTGAAAAACTGTTAGCTTCCTATAGTAATTTTCTCTACATCCCTAGTAAAAACAAAAAGAATGATTTCAGGCATACACGGCCATCTGTGTATGCTGAAGATAAAAAGAAACATTTTAAAGATAACAAAATACACAGGGCTCTAATTCCACTTTCACCGCCTAGGTCGCATGCACATAAAAAAATATCTGAGGCGGTGTTTTCGAAGATATTTCAGGATTTTGATCCGGGCGACGATTCAATGATAATACATGAACATCTGCGGATATTTCATAACGGACATCGCGCGCGTGACGGCTATATCTATATCCGAAATGCTGCGAGCGGTATCGGTTTTATTAAATGGCTGTTATCTCTTTATCATGGATATCACGTTTCCGTAAACGTTACAGGTGCATCTCTGTCTGATGTTCCGATAAAAGAACAAATTCTGTATTGGGAAAAGGGGCTTTTGAACTACACGAAAAGAACTGAAGTGCGGCTAGAAAAAGAAGGCAAAATAAAGCGCCATCGTTATGGCACGGCATTCATAAAAATTAGAGCTTCAACTATCAAAACACAAAAAATTAGTACTGAAGTAGACAATAGCTGGGCTGTACGTTATGCGTTGTTGATGGCTTGCGTCATTATAGCGTCGATTAGAAATAGCAAGGCGAGGATAATTCCGGCCAGTAAATCTGTTTTAGGTCAGGGGTGACGGTCATACATTTTCTGCAGTGTAGTGTAGAATGTTTAACTGACTGTATTCCATTTTGCAGTCAAAAATTTTAGTAATGTGTCGCGCTCGCAATTCATATTTCCACGATTAGGCTCTCGTCGAAATCGGGATTTAGCCAGTCCGGGCTATAACCCCGTGGGTTGCATGCGACACGTGTACTCCCAACGTTGTAATTATAGCTGTTGTGCACATGCCCATGTACCCATACATCTATGTTATGGCTTTCAATCATTGCATCCAGATGGGAGGCGTAGGCGGCGCTGGTGAGTTCCTCTGAAAGATTTGGCGCAATTGACCTTGCTGACGGCGCATGATGGGTGACCACAACATTTTGCTTAGTTGAGCTGGACGAGAGCTTGTCGCTTAGCCAATCCAATGACCGGTTATGAATGGCCGTCATACTTATGGGGTTGAGCTTCGAGTATCCTGGCTCAACACGGATCTTCTTGAAATCAGACATTTCCTGCTGGCAGAAATACCCCGCCAGACGCGGGTCGCCAAATAACTTTAGGTCAGTCCAAAGGGTACAGCCAAAGAATGAGACACCATCGATTTCGACGTGGTCGTTCTCCAGCAGGTGAACATTTGTTCCCTCGACTAACTTCTTTCCCTTTGTCACGAGACTGGGGTATTTCTCGCCGTAGTATTCATGATTGCCCATCACTGAATAGCCCCCAAAACTTTAGACCACTCCGTTATTCAATTTGAAACGGTCTTCATACTGCCTTGGTGACAGCAATCCGTTTGTACCATGCTTGCGTGTCGAGTTGTAAAACATTTCGATG